>DASXPS010000032.1 GCA_036493475.1 Sporichthyaceae bacterium
CATGTTCGTTCCCCCGACCTTCCCGGTCGACGCCAAGGCGTTGGCCGAGGACATCACCGCGGTGCTCCTGGCACCGTTCCCCACCCGGGCACAGGGCAGCGCGGTCGAGCAGGCGCAGTCCGATGGGTTGACCTACCTCGGGCTGCTCGAGCGGGCCAGTTGGATGCTGGCCGGGGAATCACGTCGGGTGATGGCCGTGCAGGTCAACCTGGCCACCGCCGAACCCGATCCGTTTCTGGACGCCGAGCACGCGGAGTGGTCGGCGTGCGCCGACATCGCGTTGATGCTGCAGGTGGCCTGCCGCAGCGCGGATGCCCGCATCAATGACGCGCGCACCCTTTATGAGCGGTTGCCGTTGACGTTGGCCAGGTTGCGGGCCGGGCACCTGTCGCTGTCCAAGGCGATCGTGCTGGTCGTGGAAACGGCGAACCTCGATGCCCCGGAGTGCGCGCGGGTGGAGGCCGAGGTGCTGGCGAACACCGCGGGCACCCGGCACAACTTTCGCCGCCGGGTGCGCGCCGCGGTGCGGCGCGTGGACCCCGAGGCCGTCGCGCGCAGGCGCGAACAGGCGCGTCGGGAACGTGAAATTGTCACTTTCGAGGCCGATGACGGGCTCAACGCGGTCAACGCGCTGATCCCCGCCGAGGATGCCGCGCGGGTTTGGCAGGTCATCGATGACCATGCCCGGACCCTCAAACTCCCCGGCGATGAGCGCAGCATCGGCGCCCGGCGCGCAGATGCCCTGATCGACCTGATCGTCAACCGCCCCGACGCCACCCCCCGGGTCACCTACCAAGTCCAGGTGATCGTGCCGGTGGGCACCCTGCTCGCCATCAGCGACGATGACGGGCACATCCCCGGCCACGGCCCGATCCCCGCCGCGGTCGCCCGCGAGCTCGCCGAGCAGGCCGCACAGTGCCGGCGGCTGCTCGTGCACCCGGACACCGGCGCGCTGCTCGATGCCACCCCCACCGGCTACCGACCGCGGATCACCAAGCTCACCCGGGTCCTCAAACCCGGCGAGCGCGCCACCGGTGAGGACACCCGGGTCCTCAAACCCGGCGAGCGCGCCACCGGTGAGGACACCCGCCTGCGCATCCCCGGCCACGGCCCACTACCCACCGAGGTCGCCGAACTGATCCTCACCGACCCCGAATGGCAGCGGCTGCTCACCGACCCCGACACCGGCCACCGACTCGACGCCCACCCCGACCGCTACAAACCCGGTGACCCCCTGGATCGGTTCATCAAACTACGCGACCAGCACTGCCGCTGGCCCGGCTGCCGGATGCCCGCGGCACGCTGCGATGTCGACCACACCATCCCCCACCACCAGGGCGGGCCCACCATCCGCGGCAACCTGGCCTGCTTCTGTCGACGCCACCACCAGATCAAACAAATACCCGGCTGGACGATCACCCAGGGCGAGCACGGTGAACTCACCTTCACCACCCCCACCCGGCGGATCTACCGCACCCGACCACCCAACCCCGACGGCACAGAACCACCGACCGAGCCCCTGTGAGTCCCCGAGCGGACGCGCCGACGCACGATCCTCGGCGTGTCCGCCGGGAAGTCGTGGAAAAATCACCCCAGAAGGGGACAAGTGGCGTCGGGGGGCGGGGCGGTGAGCCGTCGGGAGACCTTTGCGTGGGTGGCCGGCGCGGCACTCGCGCTGCTGGCGGCCGGCGACGTGGGCATCGGCATCGCGCACACCGGATACGGCGCAACCGCTGAGGCGGTGGACAACGCGTTGCCCATCCCGCCGCTGCCGGTTGCCCCGATTCTCACCGCGCCCCAACCCGCGCCGCCTGCGGCCTGCACCACCGCTCACGGTCCGTTCGTTCCCTCCGAGGTCGCGCTGCCGGGCATCGACCAGCACGTCCCCGTTCTCCCCCTGCATCGCGACGCCTACAACGTTCCCGGTGTCCCGCCGCTCACCAGCCTGGGCAAGACCGAGATGGCGTTCGACCTGGGCAGCGGCATTCGGCCGGGCGGAGCGCAGGGCAACGCGCTGTTGAACGCGCACACCTGGCCGGACGGCAGTGCGCTGGGTAACCGGCTGCTCGACCAACTGCACACCGGTGACCAGATCGTGCTGCAGGGCAGCTCCGGCCGGCTCTGCTACCGGGTGACCGACCGCGTCGAGGTCCCGGCCACCGACCCGGCGAAGCGGTATTTCGCCCTCACCGGTCAACCGCAGATCGCGCTCGTGGTCTGTTCCGGCCGGCGGTTGGGTCCGGGGCACTGGACCATGCGCACCATCTGGTACGCCTCGCCGATCAGCTGACCTGCCCTGCCTCAGACGTCGAGGTGGAACCAGACGGTCTTGCCGAAGGAGTCGGTCTTGGTGCCCCACTCGCTGCTCAGCAGGTCGATCAACTGAAGCCCGCGGCCGTCCTCGGCCTCCACCCCGGCCCGGCGCACCGCGGGCGTCGCGAAACTGGTGTCCCGCACCCGTACCTCGAGGCACTTTTCCCCGACGCACTCCACCGCGACCTCGATGGGTGGCAGCCCGTGCCGCACGGCGTTGCCGACGAGCTCGGACACCAACAGCTGGGCGTCCTCCAGCACCGTGGCCATGTGCTCGGGACACGACGCTTCTTCCAAGAATCGACGCGCGGCCCAAGCCGAGGTCGCATCACTGGGCAGCACCCTCCGCCGCTGCGGCATGCTGCATTTCACGGGCTGCACCGGTGGTTCTCCTCGGGTCGTGCTGGTTCTCCCTCTCTCTGCTCTGCCCCGCGCGGACAGCTAGCATGCGAGCTCGGGCCGCCCGGACCAGGCGTCGGAGGGATCGCGAACCATGGAGTTCCAGGAAACCGACGAGCACCGCGCGCTGCGCGAGGCAGTGCGCACCATCACCGCCAAGTTCGGGTCGCAGTACTACGTGGCCAACGCCGAGGCGGGCCAACCGTGCGACGAGCACTGGGCGGCCATCGGTGATGCCGGCTTCCTCGGCGTCAACCTGCCGGAGGAGTACGGCGGCGGCGGCGCGGGCATGGTGGAACTGGCCATGGTGCTCGAGGAGTCCGCGGCCGCCGGCTGTCCGTTGTTGCTCCTGCTGGTGGCCGTGGCCATCTCCGGGGAGGTGATCGCCGAGTTCGGCTCCGCGGAGCAGCGCGCGTACTGGCTGCCGCGCATCGCGAGCGGGCGCAGCAAGGTCGTCTTCGCCATCACCGAGCCCGACGCGGGCTCGAACACCCATCGACTGTCCACAACCGCACACCGGGACGCCGACGACTGGCTGATCAACGGCACCAAGTACTACATCTCCGGGGTCGACGGCGCCGAGGCGATCCTGGTGGTGACCGCGACCGGTCGCGACGAGCGGACCGGCCGCGGGGAGCTCACCCTCTTCCTGGTGCCCACCGACGCACCCGGCCTGACCATGACGCCGCTGCCGGTGTCGGCGAAGCTGCCGGAGAAGCAGTTCACCTTGTTCTTCGACGACGTGCGGGTCCCTGCCGGGGCCGTGGTCGGGGACGTCGGTCGCGGGTTCCAGCAGGTCTTCCACGGGCTGAACCCGGAGCGGATCACCGGCGCGGCGCTGTGTGTCGGCGTGGCCCGGCACGTGCTGCGTCAGGCATCCGATTACGCCCAGACCCGGGTGGTTTGGGACCTGCCGATCGCGACCCACCAGGCGGTCGCCCACCCGTTGGCCAAGGCGTATATCGAGACCGAACTGGCCGCCCTGATGACCTACAAGGCGGCCTGGTTGCACGACCAGGGCCTGCCGGCCGGCTCGGAATCCAACATGGCCAAGTACGCCGCTGCCGAGGCCGCCCTGGCCGCGGTGGATGCGGCGATCCAGACGCACGGCGGCAACGGGTTGTCCACCGAGTACGGCTTGCTGCCGTACTGGGGCCTGGCCCGGCTGCTGCGCATCGCCCCGGTCAGCCGGGAGATGATCCTCAACTTCGTGGCCCAGCACGACCTCGCCCTGCCGCGCTCGTACTGAGCTGCGGCACGCCGCCGCCGGGTTGCCGGGCTCGCGGCGGGCCGCGTGGGAACATCACCACAGAACGGGAAAAACGCGGCGCTGGGGGGCGGTCGTGGAGACAATCGCGGGGTGGGCCAACATGTGCGCCGGACGGCCGGGGTGCTGAGCCGTCGCGGGGTGACCGCGCTGGTCGGCGCGGCGACCTTCGGGCTGGGCCTGGCCGTGGCGGTCCCGGTGGCCCGGGCGGACGACCCACCGCCACCCAGCGGGTCGATCGGGCCGATCCCGATCCCGATCCCGCCGATCCCGCAGATCCCGCTGTTCCCGAGCCCGGAGAAACCGACCCCGGCACGCTGCAGCAACGCGAGCCAGCCATTCGTGCCCAAGCAGGTCACCATTCCCGGCATTGCCGAGGGGGTTGCGGTGGTGGCCCTGCACCGAGACGCCGCGCGGCACCCGGGGGTCCCGCCGCTGACCACAGCCGGCAAGGCTGAGATGGCCTTCGACCTGGACAGCGGTATCCGGCCGGGCGCCCGCCAGGGCAACGCCCTGTTCAACGCGCACACCTGGCCGGACGGCAGTGCCCTGGGCAACCGACTGCTCGCCGAGCTGCACCCTGGCGATCGCATCCTGGTGTACGGGAAGACCGGTCGGCAGTGCTACCGGGTCACCGACCGCATCGAGGTCCCGGCCTCGGACAAGGGCAAGCGTTACTACGCAACGACGGGCGACCCGCACTTCGCGCTCGCGGTCTGCTCGGGCAAGCGGCTCGGCGCCGGGGTGTGGACCAAACGCACCCTGTGGTTCGCCACGCCGGTGCCCTGACGGCTACTCGTAGCGCAGCGCCTCGATCGGCCGCAGGTCCGCGGCCCGGCTGGCCGGGTACAGGCCGAAGAACAGGCCGGTGAACAGCGACACCGCCAGTGACAGGTAGATCGAGTACGGCGCGATCGAAGGTTGCACCCCGGCGATCTTGAACCGGGCCGCCCCGATGCCCGCGAACACGCCGAGCACACCACCGACCAGACTCAAAATCACCGCCTCGCCGAGGAACTGGCCGATGATGTCCAGCCGACCGGCACCGATGGCCTTGCGGATACCGATCTCGCGGGTTCGCTCGGTGACCGAGACCAACATGATGTTCATGACGCCGATGCCGCCGACGAGCAGCGAGATGCCGGCGACGGCCGCCAGCAGGATGGTCAACGTGTGGTTCGCCGAGCCGGACACGTCGAGCACCTGGGAGGAGTTGAACACGATGAAGTCGGCGTGCAGCAGGCTCACGTGGTGGCGGGCCAGCATGATGGCGGTGACCTCGGCCTGCGCGGCCTTGGTGTCCGCACCCGAGGTGGACTCGACCGCGATGCCACTGATCGGCCCGGCGCCCGGCGGGTTATAGCCGTACAGCGCGTCCTGCACGGCGCTGCCGACCGCGATCACCCGGTCGTCGAGGTCCTGCTGGCCGCTGTACCCCTTGCTCTGGATGATCCCGGTCACCGTGAACGACTGGCCGTTGAGCCGGATCTGCTGCCCATTGAGCCCGCACACGTCGCCGTCGGTCAGGTCCTGTGCCACTGACGTCCCGAGCAGGGCGTAGTGCTTGTGGCTGTCGTAGTCGTCCTGGGTGAACGGCGTCCCGCACATCAGCGGGGAGTTCTCCACCTCGATGAAGTTCGGGGAGCTGCCGATCAGGATGTTCACGCTGTGCGAGGACGTGCCGTGGGTGGCCTGCACCTGCTGGATCACCACGGCCGGCGCCACCGAGGCCACGTGCGGCGCGTTGACCGGATCCTTCAATGCGTCCGCGTCCTCGAAGGTCAGTTCCGCGGCGCGGGTCTGGGTGCCGTTCACCGGCGGGGATTTGATGCCGAGCAGGCGGCGAATCTGGGCGCCGATGCCGCGCCCGGAACCGCCGTTCCCTTCGGGCAGCGGCAGCACGAACAGGGTGTTGGAGCCCAGTCGACTGATCGACGCCTGCACATCGCGCGAGGAGCCGGTGCCGACGGCCACCAGGGTGATCACCGACGCGACACCGATGAGGATGCCGAGCATGGTGAGCATTGATCGCATTTTGTTCGCCAGGATGCCCCCGAGGGCGAACCGGACGCTTTCGGTCAGTCTCATGCGGCCTGGCCGGCGGGCTGGTTGTTCACAAATGCGACCTTAACTGACGCCCCCGGGGGGTGGTGTACGGGTCCGTACTCTTCCGGTCAAGGTCAGTGCGGGGCCTCGCGGCGCTGTAACAGGTGCCCGGGTGCAGGCGCATCGGCGCGGTGGTGGAAAATACCGGGAAACGGTCCTGCGGCGACGATGCCGCCAGGCGGCAACCGGGTACGGCCCGGTGCCGACCGGCCTCCGGAGCACCGGATGTCTTCGGGCATGACCGGGCGCATACCCCGGTCATGGCTGGGCACCAATCCAATACCAACCTCGAGACGGCGTCTCGGTCCACTGCTCGACGAAAGAGAGGTACCGCAGCGATGCCCGCCAGCGCGTCCGACCTTCTTCCTCAGGACACCTCCGCGGCGGCCCCCGATCCCAAGGTGATTCAAGGGCTGCTGCAGGCCTGCGAGGAACTGAAGGCCAACGACACCGAACGCCTGGCGCTGTTCCAGGCCGCGATTGTGGCGTCGAACCTGCGCAATGACCGCGCGGACGACGACCGGCTCGGGGTGCTCGGCCAGAACGCCTTCTGGGGCCCGGCGCCGGCGCGTCGCGATCCCCGCACCGCGGCCGAGGTGTTCCTGCGCGAGGCACGGCGGCTCCGGGAAAGCGGCGGACCGCGCTTCGCGGCCCGCTTGGCGGTTCGCGTGCAGGGCGGCGGTAGCGTGCTGCGGCACCGGATGGCCGGCCGGGCGGCCAAGCACATTCTCACCGACACCGGTGCCCCGGCGCCGGTCGTCGAGGCCGTGCCGGCCGTCGCCCCGCTCGCTGCCGACGTTTGAGCGACGCCCCCGGGTCGATGGTTGACGCGGGGCCCTGCTGCCGGACACGCTGCACGGCGGCCGGCCCCGCATGGCGCGGACCTCGCCGGGTAATCGGGGCGCATGGCGACGATTCTCGGGACGAAGAGCCCGCCCAGTCCGCTGTACCGCGCCGCGACGCGCTTGGAGCAGACCTCGGCCCTCGATCCGCTGGTGCACGGCCTGGAACGGGTGCTGCCCGCGGGTCTGGAGGAAGGGAGGGCGCGGGACCTGTTGGGCGGTCGCTGGCTCGGCCACTCGCTGCACCCACTGCTCACCGACCTCCCGCTGGGCGCGTGGATGAGCGCGTCCCTGCTGGACGTTCTGCCCGGGCGCAACACCGACGCCGCGGCCCAACGGCTGCTCGGCTTCGGCTTACTGGCCACCGCTCCGACGGTGGCCGCGGGCCTCTCGGACTGGTTGTTCGCGGACAATCGGGAACGACGGGTCGGGGTGGTGCATGCGGTGGTCAATACCGGCGCGGCCGCCCTCTACGGGGCGTCTTTGGTCGCGCGGCGGCGCGGTCGGCACCGACTCGGCGTCGCCCTGGCGCTCGGCGGTGGGGTGACCGCGATCGCCGGTGGCTTCCTCGGCGGGCACCTGTCCACGGCGCGGCCGACGGCGCTGCGGGCGAGCGCCAACCTGCTGACGAGCTGACCAACACCTCGTCATCCCCGGCTGACAGGCCGTCAGTACCGGTGGTGTCGGCCGTGGTGGTAGTAACCGTCGTAGGAGTGGCCGTAGTCCCGGCCGTGATCGGTGGGGTAGCCGGAGTACCCGTAACTCTCGCAGCCGTAGCCGGAATCCCAGTCGCAGTAGTAGTTCTCGGTGTGTGCGGCGGAGGCGGCGGCAGCGGGCACACCCACCATCGCGGCGACCAGGGCCAGCCCAGTGAGCGGGCGAACAAGGCAACGCAGGACCGAACTGTTCACGGTGGTCTCCTGAAGTCGAGCGGGATGTGCTGTGGAGTTCGCACACGTGAATCAATAGGGATCGTGGTTACAGGGCCACCCTGATGGCGCGTCAGTTCGGGATGAGATCTTCCAACGGCACGTTCGTATCGGCCAGTCGCTCCCGGTCGATGGGCCGGCGCGAACGCACCATCTGCTGGATCGGGTCGGTGACGTCCCAGACGTTGACGTTCATGCCGGCCAGCACGCGACCGTCCGCGTCCAGCCAGAAGGCGACGAACTCCCGCTTGCCGGGATCACCGCGGTACACGATCTCGGCGACGTCATCGGGGGAGAACCAGCCGGAGAACTCCAGGCCGACGTCGTACTGGTCGGAGAAGAAGTACGGCACCCGGTCGTAGGGTTCGCCCTGGCCCAGCATGGAGCGGGCGGCGGCGGGGCCGGCGTTCAACGCATTGGCCCAGTGCTCGACGCGGATCGGCCGGCCGTACAGCGGGTGGTCGGCGTTCATGCAGTCGCCCGCGGCGTAGATGTCCGGGTTGCGGGTGCTCTGCAGTAGCTCGGTCACCCGGATGCCGTTGTCCACCTCCAGCTCGGCGAACTGAGCGAGTTCGGTCACCGGACTGATGCCGATACCGATCAGCACCGCATCCGCGGCGAGCTCGTCGCCGGCGGTGGTCACCACCACCGGTCCGGGTCGGACCTCGGCCAGACCGACGCCGAGCCGGACATCGACCCCGTGGTCGCGATGCAGGTCGGCGAACATGCCGCCGATCTCCGGGCCCAACACCCGATTCAGCGGCGCCGCTTCGGGTTCTATCAGCGTGACCTCGCAGCCGTAGTGTCGGGCCGCGGCCGCGCCCTCCAGCCCGATCCAGCCGGCTCCGACAACCACCACGCGACCGCCGCCGGAGAGCGCCCCGCGCAGGCGGTCGGCGTCGGCGAGACTGCGCAGATAGAACACGCCGTCGAGGTTGGTGTTCGGGATGCGATTGACCCGCGAGCCCGTGGCCAGCAGCACCTTGTCGTAGCGCTGCCGGGTGCCGTCCAGCAGCCCCACCTCATGGGTGTCCGGGTGTAGCGCGACGACGGGGACCCCGAGCCGCAACTCGACGTTGTGCGTGTCGTACCAGTCCTCGGCGTGGACGTAGATCTTGTCCTGTGCCTCGGCGCCCTGCAGGTAGCCCTTGGACAGCGGTGGCCGTTCGTAGGGGCGGTGGGTCTCCTCGCCGTAGAGGATGACCTGACCGGAGAAGCCCGCCTCGCGCAGAGCTTCAGCAGCCTTGGCGCCCGCCAGGGACGCGCCGACAATGACGAAGGTTCGCTGATCGGACATGGCTCCACGTTAGTCGCCGGTCGGAATCAGGTCCTCCAATGGCACCGTGGGATCGGCCAACCGCGTGCGGTCGATTCCTCGACGCGAACGCACCATCTTCTGGATCGGGTCGGTCACGTCCCCGACGTTGGCATTCATGCCGGCCAGTACGCGGCTCTCGGTGTCCAGCCAGAATGCGATGAACTCCCGGCTGGCGAGTTCGCCGCGGTACACCACGTCGGCCTTGCCGGGTTCGAACCACCCGGAGAACTCCACGCGCAGGTCGTACTGCTCGGAGTAGAAGTACGGCACGCGGTCATAGGGCTCACCCTGGCCGAGCATGGAGCGCGCCGCGGCCGCCCCGCCGTTCAACGCGTTCGCCCAGTACTCGTTGCGCAACGGTCGCCCGTACAGCGGATGGTCAGCGTTCATGCAGGCACCGGCGGCGTAGATGTCGGGGTCCCGGGTGGTCTGCAGCTCGGCGGTGACCCGGATGCCGTTGACCACCTCCAGGCCGGCCGCCTCGGCGAGCTCGGTGGCGGGGATGATGCCGACGCCGACGATCACCGCGTCCGCGGCGATCTCATCGCCGGCCTTGGTAACCACGATCGGTCCCGGTCGGACCTCGTCGAGGCCGACACCGAGGCGGACGTCGACACCGTGGGAGCGGTGCAGGTCGGCGAACAGGTCCCCGATCTCCGGCTCGAACCTCCGGCTGAGCGGCCGGGGTCCCGGTTCGATCATCGTGACCGGGCAGCCGCGCTGCCGGGCCACGGCGGTGGCCTCCAGGCCGAGCCAACCGCCGCCGATCGAGACCACCCGGCCGTGGCGGGAGAACACCTCATCGAGTCGGTGGAAATCCTCGAGCCGACGGAGGTAGAACACGCCGTCCTGGTCGGTGTTCGGCAGCCGGCGTACCACGGCTCCGGTGGCGAGCAGCAGCTTGTCGTAGTGCTGCCGAGAGCCATCGGACAGCTCCACCTCGTGCGCGTCCCGGTGGATGGCGGTAACGGTGGTGCCCAGGCGCAGGTCGATGTTGTGCTTGTCGTACCAGTCCTCGGCGTGGATGTAGATCTTGTCCCGCCCAGCGGTGTCCAACAGGTAATTCTTCGACAGCGGCAGCCGTTCGTAGGGCCGATGGGTCTCTTCTCCGATGAGCACGACCTGGCCCTCGAAGCCGGCATTGCGCAGTGCCTCGGCAGCCTTGGCACCGGCGAGGGACGCGCCGACGATGACGAAGGTTCGGGGGTCGGACATGGTGCAACGGTAGCTGTCAGATGGTGGGGTCGGTGTGGGCCGCCCGTATCTGTCGTTGTGCGGCTTCGACCCCGTGCAGGCCGCCACCGGCGACCCCCCGGGGCAGGTTCGGCGCGTCGGAGATGATGCGGCCGTCGCGCATGACCACCATGCGGGCCGCCCGCGAGCCGACTTCGTTCTCGTGGGTGATCACCATGATGGTGCGGCCCTGGCCGGCCAGTTCATCGAAGAGGTCCAACACATCCTCGGTGGACTTGGAGTCCAACGCACCGGTGGGTTCGTCGGCCAGCAGCAGCACCGGCTCGGTGACGATGGCCCGGGCCACCGCGACGCGTTGTTGCTGGCCACCGGACAGCTCCGAGGGCATGTGATGGCGCCGATCCGCGAGGCCGACCTTCTCCAGCGCCGCCATCGCGCGCTCCTTGCGTTCCTTCGCGGACACCCGCGCGTAGATCAGCGGCAGTTCCACGTTACTCATCGCCGTGGTGCGCGCAATCATGTTGTAGCTCTGGAAGATGAAGCCGATCTTGCGGTTGCGGATCACCGAGAGCTGGGCGTCGTCCAGCCGGCGCACGTCCACCCCGTCGAGCAGATATCGGCCGGCCGTGGGGGCGTCCAGGCAGCCGATGATGTTCATCATCGTCGACTTGCCGGAGCCCGAGGCGCCCATGATCGCCACGTACTCGCCGGGCATCACGGTCATGTCGACGTGGGCGATGGCGTGCACCGCCATGTCGCCCATGCCGTAGGTCTTGCGGATGCTGTGCAGCGCAACCGTCGGCCGCGGCGCCCTCCGGCCCGGCGCAGGTTGGGTCCCCCGATTGCTCATTGCGTTTGCTCCTCGAGAAATGGTGTGCGCCCCAGCGCCTGCACGCGCTCGTTGATCGACGGCTTGTCCGGTTCGACGGCGGCCAGAATCCCCGATGCGATGCGGCGCAACTGCTGCTGTTGGGTGTGGCTCAACGGCTCGAACACCAAGCGGCGTACCTCGTCCAGGTGTCCCGGCATGGCCGCCCGGAGCTGCTCGGCGCCCTCATCGGTCAGGATGCCCAGCGTGTACCGGCCATCGGTGGGATCCGTCGCGCGCCGCATCCAGCCGCGGTCCTCCAGCCGGGTCACCGCGTTGGACAACCGCGACAGGCTGCTGGCGGTGAAGTCGGCCAGCTTGCTCAGCCGCGCGCTGTGCTCGGGTGCCAGCGAGAGTCCGACCAGGATCTGGTACTCGAACAGACTGAAGCCGGAGACCCGCTGCATGCGCACGTCCAGCGCGCCGGGCAGCTGCATCAGCAGATACCCGAACGTCAGCCAGGTTTGTTGCTCGTCCGGATCGAGCAACCGAGGCTCCGCTCTGTCCTCCATGCCCCAACCTCACTTCAAGACCGAAGTCATTCTAAACCGGGTGACTTAAACATTGAAGTCAGGCAGCTGAGTTCACGGTTAACACTCAGCGGATCCGGGCAGCGCGCACCGCCTCGGCATTGACGACGTCGCCGCGTTCGGTCAGCCCGGCGATCACACCGTCCACATCCGCCGTCGGCCGGTTCTGACTCAGCTTGGCCTTGGCCTGCACCCGGCTGATCACCAGCTCCACGCCGACGATCGCGCGCAACTGACCGGCGATGAACGCGGCGGGCGCCTCGTCCACCGTCCAGGGACGCGCCATCCCGGCCTCGTGTTGCGCGGTCAACCGGTTCACCAGGTCGCCCAGCCACACCACGTCGTCATGCACCACCAGCCGGCCGTACACGTGCGCCGTCACGTAGTTCCAGGTGGGCACCACCCGGCCGTGTTCGGCCTTGGACGCATACCAACCGGGGGAGATGTAGGCATCCGGTCCGCGCACGATGACCAACGCCTCGCCGAGGATCTCGTGCTGCCAGTGCT
Organism: Sporichthyaceae bacterium; assembly: GCA_036493475.1. Taxonomy (NCBI): domain Bacteria; kingdom Bacillati; phylum Actinomycetota; class Actinomycetes; order Sporichthyales; family Sporichthyaceae; species Sporichthyaceae bacterium. Next base: position 12,274 of record DASXPS010000032.1, read on the forward strand.
CGTTGCTGCGGGCCACATGGCCGAGCAGAGTGCCGTGCTCGCCGATGCTCGCGTCGTAAAGGAACGGGAGTTGGGTGGCCACCAGCCCGTCCGGCGTGGCGGTGATGAGATCGGTCAGGCCGGTGTTGCGCAACAGGTCCTGCTCGACGGCGGCATCGACGGCGAAGTGGGCGGGTACGTACATCAGCGGCCACGCCAGACCGGGTCGCGGCGTTCGGCGAACGCGGCTACCCCCTCCGCCGCGTCCTCGGTGGCACGCGCGACCTTGCGCATGGTCTCGCCGAAGCGGATGGCGTCCACCATGGGCAGGTCCGCGCCGCGCACGGCCATCTCCTTGGTGGCCCGGGCAGCCAACGGCGCTGCCCGGCACAACCGCGTGGCAAGGTCTTGCGCCGTCGCTAGCAGGTCCTCGTGTGGCACCACCCAGCCGGCCAGGCCGATCTCCTTGGCCCGGGTGGCGTCGATGCGGTCGCCGGTGAGCAGCAACTCCATGGCGTGCTGCCAGCCGATGCGCCCCGGCAGCCGCAGCGCGCCGACGATGGTTGGGATGCCGACGGTCACCTCGGGATAGGCGAACGTCGCCTTCTCCGAGGCGATGACGAAGTCGCACCAGGTGACCAGGGTCAGCCCGTAGCCGATGCACGGACCGTTCACCGCGGCGATCAGCGGCTTGAAGATCTCCCAGCCGCTCTCCAGTGAGTTGACGGTGGGCTTTTCCCAGAACGAGCCCTTGAAGTCACCGGTTGGATCACCGGTCTCCGAGCGCAGGTCGGCGCCGGCGCAGAACGCCGGGTCGGTTCCGGTGACGATGCCGACCCAGGCGTCCTCGTCATAGCGGAATGTGTCGAACGCCTCGTTGATGTCACGGCGCATGGCGCCATCAATGGCGTTGCGGCGCTGCGGTCGGTCGTAGGTGATGGTCGCAATGTGGCTGTCGGTGACCTCGTAGCGCACAGAGTCCATCGGGGCATCGTAGGGATGCTCGCTCAGGGCCTGATGGCCACGTCCTGCTGACTGTGCGTCATGCCGACAGCGGGAGCGGATGAACCGGCTGTCTTGACGCATTGCGCGGCGGGACCTTTCGGGGCGGTCCAGGCGCCGCCCTTGATCTGCACGACGAAGTAGCAGTTGGCGGGGTTGGCCTTGCCCTTGGTGAAGTCCAGCGCGGTGGTCAGGCCGCCGAGGGTCTCGCCACTGACCTTGTGCGCGGCCTTCATGAGCGTGGCCGAGGTGAGTTGGTGATCGGCCAGTGCGGCGTTCGTGGCGATCTTCTGGAACAGCTTGGCTGCGGCCCAGCCCAGGCCCTCGGCGGGGCCGGGCTTGCCGCCCACGTAGGCGGCGAAGTCCCTGGTGTACTCGTCGATCGCCGGGCTGGTCGCGCCCTGGAACGGGAACGCGGTGTTGGCCACGATCAGGTTGTCCAGGCCGGGCACGCCCGGGGTGTCCTGGGTGGTGGTGATGGACAGCTGCGTGTACTGCGGGTTGTAGCCCTGCCGGGAGCAGGACCGGGCCACCCGGGCGAGGGTGTTCGGGTCGGCGGCGACGTAGAACAGGTCGACCTTGGCCTCCTGCGCGTTGCGGCACTCGGCGGTGAAATCCACCTGGGTCAGCGAAATCGTCGCCGAATAGACCAGGTTGGCGCCGACCGATCTCACGTTGTCCGCGCTGAGCAACGGCAGCTGGCTGGTGCACGCATTGGCCTCACGGCAGGTGAGGTAGCCGAAGTTCTTCTTCCCGCTGACCTCGACCCCGGCGCGGATCACGTTGACCACCTGGGTCTCGAAGCCGGGGCACTGTGGGAAGAAGCCGGGGTTGTCGAACCACTGCGGCACCGAACAGTCGGTGCCGATCACCGGTACGCCCTTGCCGTTCAGGTAGGAGATGCCGCCCTTCATGGACAGCGAGGCGCCGTTGCCGACGAAGGCGATCGCGCCACGGTTCTCCACCAGGTCCCGCACCGCGGAGGCGTAGCGGGCCGGGTCGCCACCGTCGTCGACCACGATCACCTGGACCTTGCGGCCGAACAGGCCACCGGTGGCATTGGTCGCGGCGGCCCAGGTCTGCACGCCGCGCGGGATGCCGGCCTGGGCGGCGCCCGCCGGGCCGCTGTAGTTACCGACCGAGCCGATCACGATCGGGCCGGTCTGGCCGGGAGTGCTTGCCGCGACGTTCGCCGAGGAGCCGGCGGGTTTCGCGGCCACCGGTTTGCCGGGCTTCGCGGCCACCGGTTTGCCGGCGGCGGGCACCTGTGCGGCAGTTGTCGCGGCCGGCGCGGCCGGCGCGGCCGGATCCGCGACCGGCGCGTTGCCGGTCGGCTGCGCCGCGGTCGGGGCGCTGTCGTCCGCGCCGGTGTCGATGAGAGTGCCGTTCGATACCGGGTGCTGGGCGGCGGTGCTGATGCCGTTGGCGGCGCGCACCTCGTCGTCGGTGTACTGCCCGGCGCAGGCGGACAGCATCAGGACGGCGGTGAGGCCGGCGGTGAGGGCGACGGGGCGGGCGAGGGGGCGGCGCATCGGTACTCCTTCGTGGTGCGGCTCAGGCGGCGCCGAGATAGCGGGCGGCGAGGGCGTCCGCGTCGAGCTCGCCGGGTTCACCGGCGAAGTCCACGACACCCTTGGTCAGCAGGTAGACCATGTCGGCGAACGCGAGCGCCTTGGTCACGTACTGCTCGACGAGCAGTAGAGCGGTCCCGCGCGCGGCGAGTCGGCGCAGGAAGTCATAGATCGTCTCGACCACGATGGGCGCCAGACCCATCGACACCTCGTCGAGCAGGACGTAGCGGGGTCCGGTGAGGTAGGCGCGGGTGAGCGCGAGCATCTGCTGCTCGCCGCCGCTCATGGTCCCGGCGAGCTGGTCCAATCGCTTGCCCAGTACGGGAAATGCTTCCCGGGCCAGCTCGACGGTGTCCGGGCGTAGTTTGCCGCCGACCATCACCCGCAGGTTGTCCCGCACGGTCAGACCGGGGAACACCGCGCGGTTCTCCGGGATGTGGCACAGGCCCCGGCCGGCGAGCTGGTGTGGCCGGGCGTGGGTGACGTCCTTGCCGGCCAGCGTGATGGTGCCCGCGGTCGGGTGCAGCATCCCGGAGCAGGCGCGCAGCAGCGTGCTCTTGCCGGCCCCGTTCGGGCCGAGCAGCGCCACCACCCGGCCGGCGGGCACGGTGAGGTCGACGCCGCGCAGCACCGGGGTGCCGCCGTAGCCGGCCTTGATGTTGCGCAGCACCAGACTCATGCGCGCACCCCCGCCAGTTCGTTCCGGGTGCGCTCGCGGACCGGGCTGCGGCGGATCCGGTCGGCGTGCCGCGGGGCGTCTGCGGCCAGCCACCGGGACACCGATGGACCGAAGGTGGAGGCGAACACCGCGAGCACGCCGAACGCGATGGTCTGCCACTGCACGGTGTCCGGATCGGTGAAGTAGCTGGGCATGACCACGAGCACGAATGCGGCGAGCACCGGGGCGAGCACCGGGCTGCGTCCGACGAAGGACAGCACAGCCAGCCACAGCAGGCTGTTGAACGACACCAGCGCGGCGGCGCTGGTCCCGGAGCTGGACACCGAACCGGTGACGCCGACGAACAGCGCGCCGCCCACCCCGGCCAGGGCCGCGGAGATGCAAAACACGCCGACCCGGGTGATGTTCACCGACGCACCGTGGGTGGCCAGCGCAACGGGGGAGTCGGCCAGGGCGTTGAGCAGGCGGCCCAGCCGGGAGCGGCGGATCAGCACCACCAGGCCGATCGCGGCGACCCCGAAAACCAGGCAGAGATAGAAATACCCGGTGTCGGTGTTCAGATTGAGCAGGTGCGGGCGGCCGCCCTCGCGCTGCCCGTAGCGGCCGAACATGACATCGCGGTTGTAGAGCAACTGCTCGACCAGGATGCCGAAGCCGAGCGTGGCCAGCGCCAGGAACAGCCCGGACAGCCGGATCGCCGGGATGGCCACGAACGCACCGATCGGAATGGCCACCGCGGCTGCGGCCAGCACCCCGAAGCCCCACGGCAGACCCCAGCCGTGCGTGACGTGGCTGAAGGTCGTCGCGCCGATCGCGACGAATGCGACCTGACACAGCGTCACCTGGTTGGACAGTTCCACCAGCAGGTACAGCGAGGCGTAGATGACGATGAACACTGCGCCGAGCGTGTAGACGGGGACCCGGGTGTTGAACACGTGTGGGATGGCGATGGCGCCCGCGGTGGCGGCGAGCAGCAGGGCGCCGTTGACCGGGCGGGGCAGGCGGATCGGCTCGCGCACGTCGCGGCGCGCGGAGCGTTCGATAAACGAGCCGCTGCGGGTGAACACCAGCACGCAGAACAGCACCAGGAACGGGAGGCTGGTGTCCAGGTTCGGGAGATCCTTGAGGAACCCGACGTTGCGGGTCACCTTCGGTGCGTGCAGCAGCGCCGCGGCCACGCCGATGGCCAGACCGCCGATGAAGGTTCGGCCCAGGTGGGTGAATCGGCCCACCGCGGCGGCGCCGAACGCCTGCACCACCACCAGGGTGAGCAGCAACGCGTCCAGCCCGATGGCCGGTGCGATCAGCAGCCCGGACAGGCCCGCGAACGCCGACCCGATCGCCCACGACTTCACCTGCACGCCCGCCGGTGCGGTGCCCGCAAGGTCGAGCAGGTCGCTGTTGTCCACCACCGAGCGCATGTGCAGGCCCAGAGTGCTGACCCGGAACAGCAGGCCGAGCGCGAGCACCGCGATGACCGCGATGGCGAAGGTGATGGCTTGGTCGTAGCCGATCCGAACGTCGGCGATGGTGAACGTCTTGGTGGGCAGCGGTGTGTCCAACGGGAACGGCGCGATGCCGTACCGCACCTGCAATCCGCCCTGGATGGCCAGCACCACGCCGATGGTGGCGACCACCCGTCGCGCGGTGCCGGCATCGGCCAGCCGGGACGCGATCAGCGCCAGTACCAAGCCGCCCAGTGGGGCCGCGACGCCGACGGCGAGTAGCACGGCCACCCAGGCGGGCAGGCCCTGCCGGTCGCGCAGGTCGTAGAAGATGTAGGCGGTTGCGGCACCCACCGCGCCGTGCGCGAAGTTGAAGATGCCCGAGGTCTTGTAGGTCAGTACCAGGCCGGCCGCGGCCAGCCCGTAGAGGGAGCCGGCGACCAGGCCGATGACGACGAAGGGCAGCAGGTCGGTCATGCGCACCACTCGCACGGGACGCGGCCGGCGCTCTGCGGAGTGCCGGGCAGTCGTTCGATGTCCTTACCGGATAACAGTTCGCAGCCGCGCCGGTGCGCTCGCACGGTGTTGCGCACGGCGTACCAGGCGGTGTCCACGATGCTCGGGGCGACCCGGGTGGTGACGGGCCGCCGGGCGCGCAGCACCCGGTGTCGTCGCAGCGCGATGATCCGGTGCGCCCACAGCACCAGGGCCGCGCCGCCGCCCACCGGCAGCAGCATGGCGGCGACTGCCAGGACCGCCCAGCCGAGTTGAGTGTGCACGTCGGTGGCGTTGGCCGCACCGAGCCAGGACACGGCGATCAGCACGCCGCCGAGGCCGGCGGCGAGAACCACGAACCGAATCTGGGCGTGCGACCAGAGGGTCCGGGTCGAGCTCACCCGGTTCTCGCTTCCGCCCGCTCCGTCGGCAGTACGTCCACGTGATGTACCGCGGGCTTGGCGGCCGGGCGCTCGATGACGGTCTGGTCGTCGTCGAGGTCGTCGAGCTTGCGCCACTCGTCGCGCAGATCCGCGGACAGCCAGAGAATGCCGCCCAGGCCGAGCAGGAACAGCCCGCCGATGCCGCCGGAGACCAGGTACGGCAACTGCTGTGCGGTGAGGGCCTCCTTGGACACCCCGTGCCAGCCGAGGATCAGCGCGATCGCACCGGCGAGCGCGCAGGTGCCGGCGGCGACGCGGTCCCACTGCACCCGGACCCAGCGCAGCAGGTTCATCGTGCCCCCAGCCTTCGAACCATGCGGATCCACAGCACCATCGCCAGGCCGGCGATGGGCAGCACCAGGTAGAAGTGGCTGAGGTCCAGCCGGGTCACCAACGCGTTGGGGGAAGCCACCGGCGCGAAGGTGACAGTGGGGGGTTTCGCCGCGGGTGCGCCCGGCGCAGCGGGCCCGGTCGGCACAACCGGCACGCCGAGGACGGCGCTCGGCGCCACGCCGGTCGGCGACGGCACGCTGGTGTCGATCCCGGCCGGCGACGTGATCGCCGGGTTGCCCGTTAGGAGCGGCAGGGCACGGTTCTCCACGCTGGCTGCGGTCTGACCGATCGTCACCTCGGCGATGACCTGTTCCACGCCCGAAGCCAACTGGGACGGGGGATGCTGCACGCTGCGGATGCGCAGCCCGGCACTGGTGATGCCGTCGGCGGTGCGGATCTCCGGCAGGTAGCTGATGGTGGTGCCGGAAGCCTCCAGCGCCTTGAGCATCGCGGCACCGGCGGCCGAGGTCGCGGTGAGTGCGCCGTCCGGGCCGGACAACTTCTCCCCGAGCGGCACGCGCTGGCCGGCGATGGTCAGCGCTGCCACGGAGAAGTCCGCGGTGAGCTGCAGCTGCCCGGACGGGGCGCGGGTGGCGGTGGCCACGCTGCGCACGCCGTTGATGACCAGCTGGTCGGAGATGGCGATGTCGGTGGCGATGCCCTCGGCGCGGGCGACGAGTTGCCCGGACGAGGGTTCGTAGTGCACGTCGGCCAGGCCGGTGTTCGCGCCGTTGGCGGTGTGGCCGCGGCTGGACGTTTCCGCGGAGTCGGCCTCCAGAACCACCGGACCGGCCTCCACGCGCTGCTCGGGCTGGGTCGGGTTGCTGCTCGACGCGATCAGCGGATAGTTCGGGATGACCTGCGAGGTCTGGCCGTTGGACAGGCCCGCGATCAGGCCGGGCGCGAGCACCGCGGACTGGCTGGGGTACGGGTCGGAGGCGAACGCGGTGGAGGTGCCCAGCGAGGTCAGCTCGGCCTGCACCACAGACGCGCCGCCGTCGATGAGTTGGCCGAACACCACCGCGGGCTCGGCGGTGAAGTTGACCGCGATCAGCCGGGCGTCGGCCAGGCCGCTGTAGGTGGAGTCGGCCCGGGCGGGCGGCGACCCAACCACGCTCAGGACCACGGCACCCGCGGACGCCAGCAACCCGACCGGGCTTGCCAGTCGATTGCGTCGCCCCGGGACTGAGGTCACCATGCCATTCAGCCTCCGAAACACCCCCTGTGTCAAGGAAATCGATGCCTGATTTTCCGCGTCGCGGAGGCGTGATTCCCGTTCAGGGGTGGGTAATCGGCAGCGGAAGGAGCGATCTGGCGGCCGTCCGTGGCCGGAAACCGGTTCAGGCCACGCGTCGGCCTGCGATGAAGGTGGCCACCGTGTGTTCGCCGGGGCTGCGCAGGACCAGGTCGGCGGGACAGCCCACGGTGATCCGGCGCGGTGGACCGCCGGGATCCTCGGGCGGCGCCAGGTAGCCGGCCAGCGCGGTGGCGTGGTCCAGGCATTCGGCGGGACCCAGCGCCTCGCCGTCCGGGGTGCGTCGGGTGACCGCGGCGTCGATCACCGCCCACGGGTCCAGCGGGCCGTTTGGGGCGTCGCTGGACAACGCAACCGGGATGCCCGCGGCGTGCAACGAGGCGCAGCGGTAGAGGTCTTGCTGGTCGGCCGCGGGCACGTCGCGGCGGTAGTCGTGGCCGCGGTCGGCGAGGAAACCGGGTTGGGTGACCACCCGGAGGCGGTGCTTGACCAGCAGGGGGATGGCTTCGGCGGGCACGATGGCGGCGTGCTCGAGGCGGTCGCCGGGGCGGGTGCCGACGGTGTCGAGGGCGGCGAGCAGCAGCGCGAGGGCCTCGCGGGTCACGCAGTGCACGGCCACGGCCCGGTCGGTGTCGTGCGCGGCGTCGATGCGGTTGGCGAGCTCGTCGAGGTCGGGCAGGGCGCCGTCGGCGAGCACGAGCTTGTAGGGCCCGACGCTGACGCCCGGCGGGGGGTGGCTCCCCGGGCCGATGCCCAACGCGGTGACGTGCTGGGGGAGTGCGCCGGCGTCGAGGGTGTCCAGATCTGGGGTGGCGTCGGTGACGGCGGTGATGCCGTGGCTCGCCAGCAGGGCACCGACCGGGGTGAGGTCCGGCGGGGTGGCGGGTAATCGGCTGCGCAGCCAGGGATCCGCGCGCCAGAGCCGGCCGGTGGGGGCACCGACCGGGTCGCGTTCGATGCCGGGGTGGTCGGCGGTGGCCAGGCCGAGGAGGTGCGCGCCGAGGGTGTTCACGCTCCACAGCGCGCCGCTGCGGTGCTGGACGCGGACCGGGCGCTGGGCGTGCAGGGTGTCGAGGGTGGCGGCGTCGAGGTCGTCGGCGCTGCCGGTGGCGCGGATCCAGCCGTGCGCGTCGGGGGTCGCTGCGCCAAGCGCCGTGCGGGCGGCGGTGTGGTCGAGGCCGGCCAGACAGACCGAGGTCAGTGCTGCGGCGAGGGCGTGCAGGTGCAGGTGGTGGTCGACCAGGCCGGGCAGCACGGTGGCGCCCACGGCGTCGAGGACTTCTTCGCCGCGCAGGTCGCTGCCGATCTCGGTGACGCGGCCCTGCGCCAGTCGCAGGTCGACGACGCGGCCGTCCAGCGTGGCGTTGCGGATCAGCATCCGATTTCCTTGCGGACGGTCTCGGTGTCCGCGCCGGAGGTCGGTGCGTCGCCGCGCGGGGTGCGTGCGCGTGGCGCGGCGAGGTCGCCGGTGGCGATTACTGTCGGCTCGGCGTCGATCAGCGTGCTCGCGATCACGTCGTGCATGGACACCTCGACCAGGCTGCCCGGTGCCGCGCTGACCGCGCGGGCGGCCGCGGTGAGGCCGGCCAGCGGATCCGCGATGGCATCGCCGACGAACACCGGCCCGTGCGCGTCGGTGGCGACCAGGCCCGCGCCGGCGGCGACGTCGTCGCCGAAGCCGATGCGGTTGCTGTGGCGGCCGGCCGCCGTGATGGACACCCAGGTGGCGTGCGTGGATTCGGGTCCTAGGCCCCACGCGGCCAGTGCTCGCGGGCGGGATGCCTCGATCACGATGTCGGCTCGTTCGACCAGGGCGTGCAGCAGGCGTTGACCGTCGGGATCTGCCGGATCGGCGACCACCGAGCGGTGCCCGGCGTGCAGCAGGCGGTAGAACTCCGCGTTGCCGTAGCGAGCGCCGTCCGGGCGGTCCGGCGTCTCGACCTTGATGACCTGCGCCCCGGCCAGGCCGAGCAGGTGCGCGCACAGCGGCCCCGCCCACAGCGCGCTGAAGTCGACCACCAGCAGCCCCGGCACCGACCGCGCTGCCGCCCAATCTGTCGTTGCGTCCGAAGAAGAGTGTCCGGGCACCCGCACTTCTTCGGACGCTACGGCAGTGGCGGCGACGCCGAGGAGCGCGGCGCGCTCGGCGAGGTCGGCGGCGGGGCGTTCGCGCAGCCAGGCGCCGACTGCCGGCCACGGGTCGCCGACCACCTCTCGGCCGATGAGTGCGCCGAGCAGGGCCGGGTCGTCGGGCCGGGTGCAGGACACGGCCGCCCAGCCGTGGGCGGTGGGCAGCAGTCGGCAACTGCCGCCGAGCGAGATGGCGCCGTTGCGTCGATGGCCGGTGAATGCGGCCCGCTCGGCCAGCAGCCCCGCGCCGTCCACGCCGAGGTACTCGCCGAGTTGGCGCGCCCGGCTCGCGGCGTCGCCGGGGGGGATCAGTGCCGGGCCACCCTGACGCCCCGTCAGGTGTGCGATTCCGCCGGCCAGCCAATCGGTGATGCGCTGTCCGGCCGGCACCGCGCGACCATACACTCGGCGCCCGTGAGCGCTCGGCAGGCCGTGATGGTGGGCAAGCTCGCGATGGCGTTCGTCCCGCGGGGTGCGGAGAGCTCGCCCGACGAGATCGGCGTTGACCACCTGCGGCACGTCGCGCGGCACCTCGATGAGGTGAACCGGGTCCACCCCGGCGCCGTCGCCGCCGTGGTGGACGTGCTGGACCAGACCCTGGCCCTCGACGTCGAGGCCGCGCTCGAGCTCGAGTCGCGGGCCTACTCGGCTCTGTTGGCCGGGCCCGAATTCGCGCGTTGGCTGGACAACCGCGGCCCCCGCCCACTGCCCCCGCTGGTCGATGACCCGGTGCTGCTGCGCCGCGACCGTGACGTTCTGTACGTCACGCTCAACCGGCCCGAACGCCGCAATGCCTACGGCGCGCAACTGCGCGACGCCCTGGTCGCTGCGCTCGACGTGGCACTGCACGACCCCGACGTGCGGGTGGTGCTCGACGGCGCCGGCCCGTGCTTCTGTGCCGGCGGCGACCTGGCCGAGTTCGGCACCGCGCCGGACCTGGAGACGGCGCACCTCATCCGGACCCGGCACGGCGCCGCCCGACCGCTGCACGCGCTGGCCGAGCGCACCGAGGTGCGGCTGCACGGGCCGTGCATCGGCGCGGGCATCGAGCTCGCCGCGTTCGCCGGGCGGGTCCTTGCCGCGCCGGGCACGACCTTCCGGCTGCCCGAGATCGGTATGGGGCTGATCCCCGGCGCGGGCGGCACGGTCAGCATTCCGCGACGCATCGGGGTGCCCCGCACGCTCTATCTCGCGCTGAGCGGGGTCGACCTCGACGTCCAGACCGCGCTGGCGTGGGGTCTCGTCGACGAGATCAGCCCGGACTTAGCACATCGAGCACGCCCGTGCGGACCAGCTCGGCCCGGCAGGATTCCCGGTCGGTGAACAGGATCGGGTGCAGGCCCAACGCGGCGGCGGCGTCGGTGTTGCGCGGTAGGTCGTCGACGAAGGCGACCTCGGCGGGGTCCTTGCCGAGCCGCTCGCACAGCGCGAGATAGATGCGCGGGTCGGGCTTGCGCACGCCGACCTCGCTGGAGTCCAGCACCACGTCGAACAGCTCGAAGCGGAACGTCTCCCGCCACCCGGCGTCGGCCACGTTGTTGGTGACCAGCGCCACCGGGCAGGACTTCCGCACCTCTTCGACGAGGTCGAGCATGAGCGGGTCGAGCCGCTCGCCCTCGCCCGCGGCCAGCGCCAAGCGGCGGATGTCGATGCGTTGGCCGTGCCGCCGCTCGGCGTCGGTGCACACGTACTTGAAGAACTCCCGCGAGCTGATCTCGCCGATCTCCAGCCGCGCCATCTCCGGGTCGTCGCGGAAGTAGCCGACCAGGGCCGCCGCGGGCAGCCCGAGCTCGTCGCCGTAGGTGGCCAACCCGCCGAACGAGGTGTAGGTCAGCACCCCACCGAAGTCGAACGCCACCGCGGTTACCGTCACCGCCAAAACATAGAACGATTTATTGCCTTTCGCCAGGACGTCGATGGTGCACCCGCTCGCGCTACGGCAAATAATTCGTTACAGTATTTAGCGACTTCAAGACAGGGAGGTCGTCCGTGGCGGGTCCGATGGCGGGCGTGCGCGTGCTGGAGGTCGCGCAGTACACCTTCGTGCCCGCGGCCGGCGCGGTGCTGGCCGACTGGGGCGCGCAGGTCGTCAAGGTCGAGCACGCCGAACGCGGCGACGCGCAGCGCGGCATCGTGAAACTGCTCGGGCATGACCTGTACAGCCAGGGATCGTCGTTCTTCCCGGTGATGGAGGGTCCGAACCGTGGCAAGCGCAGCATCGGTCTGGCGCTGGACAACCCCGCGTCGCGGCCGGTGCTTTCCGAGCTCATTCGGCGCAGCGACGTGTTCCTCACCAACTACCTGCCCGCGGCGCGGGCCAAGCTCGGCATCGACCTTGCCGACGTGCGCGCGCTCAACCCGGACATCGTCTATGTGCGCGGCAGCGGTTTTGGCCAACGCGGGCCGGAGGCGGACAAGGGCGGCTACGACAGCACCGCGTTCTGGGCCCGCGGCGGGTCTGCGGCCGGCGCGACGGCACCCGGCGCGGAACAGCTGGTGCGCATGCCGTCGGGCGCTTATGGGGACTGCACCGGCGGCATGACCATCGCGGGCGGCATCGCCGCCGCGTTGTTCAAGCGGGCGATGACGGGGGAGACGTCGGTGGTCGACGTGTCGCTGCTCGGTGTGGGCGCGTGGACCACGCAGTTCACCGTCAACTTGGCGCTGATGAACGGCGGCCCGTTGCCGCAGAACAACCGGCCCAAGAACGGGTCGGCGGCCAACCCGCTGTCCGGTTCCTATCGCACCGCCGATGACCGGTGGTTGGAACTGACGATGCTTCAGCCGGGTCGGTACTGGCCGGAGTTCTGCGCGGCGGTGGGGCGGCCGGAGCTGGCCGCGGATGCGCGGTTCGCCGATACCGCTGGGCTGATGGCCAATGCCGGGGCGGCTGCCGAGTTGGTCGCGGAGCTCCTCGCGTCGCGCCCGTTGGCCGAGTGGATTGACATCCTGGGCAAGGTTGCGGGGCAGTGGGCGGTGGTGCAGAACTCCTGGGAGGTCGCGCAGGACTCCTCGCTGCGCGCCAACGGCGGCATCGGTGCGGTGGTTGACGCCGAGGGCGTCACCCGCGAGCTGGTCACCAACCCGGTGCAGTTCGACGAGACCGCGCCGAGCTTGACCCGCGCCCCGCAGTTCGCCGAGCACACCGACGAGGTGCTGCGCGAGCTCGGGCTGTCCGACGAGGAGCTGATCACGTTGAAGATCGTCGGAGCGGCCACGTGAAGGCGGGCATCGGCCAGACATTGGCCAGCGCAGTGGATGCCACCACGGTGGTCGTGGTGCGCTGGCCGGATGTCGATCTGGAGCTGACCTGCGGTGGCGCGGCGATGGTGGACGCCAAGGATCCGGCGACGGGCAGTGGTACCCCCGACCCGGCGCACGCGGCGGGTTCGCAACTCGGCAAGCGTTATGTGGATGCCTCCGGTGGCGTGGAACTGCTGTGCACCAAGGCGGGCACCGGCACCCTCGCGGTGAACGGCGAGCCTCTGACCATCAAGGCCGCGCAGGCCCTGCCCGCGTCGGACTGAGGTCGCCGTGCACCTGAGCATGCTGCTCGACATGGCCGTCGACGGCTTCGGCGACCGGGTGGTGGTCGGACCACGCGCCGGTGGTCTGACGCCTACTCAGCTGCAGCGATTGGCCCGCGGGGGCGCCCGTCTGGCCGCGGACGCCGACGCGATCGTGTACCTGGCGGTGAGCGGCCCGGCGTTCCCGGTGGCGCTGTTCGCCGCGGCGTATGCCGGGGTGCCGCTGGTGCCCATCAACTACCGGCTCGGCGCCCAGCAGCTGGCCGACCTGCTGGGCCGGCACCCGCGGGCGTTGGTGATCGCGGACGACACCTCGGAGAAGTTCCTTGTCCATGCGGCGAGCGCGGACCCGGTCGATGCGCCCGCGGACACCGACGCGCCCGCGGTGGTCATCTACACCTCCGGGACCACCTCGGCGCCCAAGGGCGTGCTGCTGCGCCACGCGAATCTGGTCTCCTACGTGTTCGGCACGGTGGAGTTCGCCGCCGCCGATGCCGACGAGGCGGCGTTGATGAGTGTCCCGCCGTACCACATCGCCGGGGTCTCCAACGTGCTCAGCAATCTGTTCGCGGGCCGCCGGGTGGTGTCGTTGCCCGCGTTCGAGCCGGTGGAGTGGCTGGCCACCGTGCGCGCGGAGGGCGTCACCAACGCGATGGTGGTGCCGACCATGCTGGCCCGCATCATGGCCGTCCACGGCGACCGTTGCGTGCCGTCGCTGCGCACCTTGGCCTACGGCGGTGCGGCCATGCCGCCGCGGGTCATCGAGGCCGCGCTACGCCAGTGGCCACACGTCGGCTTCGTGAACGCCTACGGTCTGACCGAGACCTCGTCGACGGTGTCGGTGCTCGGCCCGGACGACCATCGCGCCGCGCTGTCCTCGGACGATCCCGAGGTGCGCGCCCGGCTGCACTCGGCGGGCCGCCCCGTGCCCGGCGTCGAGGTGGAGATCCGTCACGGCCGCATCTGGATCCGTGGTGAGCAGGTGTCCGGGGAGTACGCCGGCGCCGGCCCCGCGGTGGACGCCCGCGGCTTCTTCGACACCCGCGACTCCGGCCGCCTGGACGACGCGGGCTTTCTGTTCGTCACCGGGCGCGTCGACGACACCATCATCCGCGGCGGGGAGAACATCGCCCCGGCGGAGATCGAGGACGTGCTGCTGCGGCATCCCGACGTCGTCGACGCCGCAGTGGTCGGTGTCCCCGACGAGGAGTGGGGCCAGCGACTGGAGGCCGTCGTCGTCTGCACCCCCGGTCCGACCCCGGACCCCGAGGACCTCCGCGCCCACGTCCGCGCCGCCCTGCGTTCGTCCAAGACCCCCGACCGCATCGTGTTCCGCGCTCAGCTGCCGCGCACCCCGACCGGCAAGCTGCTCCGCCGCGACGTCGTTTCCGACCTCGTCACCGCCCACTGACGTTCCCGCGGTAACGCTTTCTGTCGCGTACGGGGACAAGCTCCAACTCGGCTACACCGTCGCGCTGTTGTGCGACGGGGAACGACGCAACGCAGCAAGCCTCAACTGACCGATCAGCGGTCGCGGGTGAGCAGCAGGGCGCCGGCGATGGGGCCGCCCCCGTTGCTCACCAGGGCCACCTCGGCGTCGCGCACCTGACGCGCGCCGGCGGCGTGCCGCAGCTGGGCGATGGCCTCCTGGATCAGCCCGTAACCGTGCAACCGTCCGCCGGAGAGCTGCCCGCCGTTGGTGTTCAGCGGGAGCCGTCCGTCCAGTGCGATGTTCGCGCCGCCCTCCAGGAACGGGCCGGCCTCGCCGTGGCCGCAGAAACCCAACGCCTCCAGCCAGACCAGCGCCAGAATGGAGAACCCGTCGTAGAGCTGGGCCACATCCACGTCGGTGGGGCGCAGGTCGGTGCGGCTCCACAGGTGGTCGGACGCACCCTGCGCGGCCATCGAGGTCAGATCTGCGTACTGGTCCCAGGACAACCGACCCCGTGCCGCGGTGCCCACCGCCTCGATGCGCACCGCTCCGTTCGGGGTGTTCGGTGCATGCGCGGCGGTGGACACGATCAGTGCGGTGCAGCCGTCCACCGGCACATCGCAGTCCAGGAGGCACAGCGGGGTGGAGATCATCCGCGCGGCCAGGTATGCCTCGAGGCTCAGCGGGGCGGTGAACACTGCTGCCTCGGGGTCCAGCGCGGCGTGCCGGCGGAAGGTCACTGGCAGCTGGCCGAGTTGCTCGCGGGTGGTGCCGAACTCGTGCATGTGTCGCATCGCCACCGGGGCCAGCCAGTTCACCGGCGAAGTGCCACCGAACGGCGCGCTCCACACGCCGTAGCTGTGGGCGCGTTCCGACCCCAGCACCGCAGCGCGTCCGCCGCTGCCCTGGGCAGAGGACTCGGTCACCGTCCGGTACACCAGCACGTGTCGGCACAGGCCGGTGGACACCGCCATCGCCGCGGCCACCACCGCCCCGAGTTGGCCGGGAAGCTCCGCACTGCCCTGAAACCACGTCAGATTCAGTCGCAGCGCGTCCTGTACCTCCTGCGGCGGTGGGCCCGCGTAGCCGAAGGTGACATCGGCCGAGCCGCCCGGGTAGGTGCAGATGCCGTCGATGTCGCCCCGGGCCAACCCGGCGTCGGCGATCGCAGCGCCCGCGGCGTCCACGGTGAGGTCCAGGGCGGAGCGTCCCAGCCGGCGGCCGATCGCGGAGCGCGCGACGCCGCTGATCACCGCGTCGTGTTCGAACTTGTCGCTCACGTCGCCTCCGGGACGAACACCGGGTAGTAGGCGTCATTGCGGTCAACGAAGGCGACCCGGACCTGCTGGCCGATACGCACCTCGTCGATCGGGCAGCCGACGACGTTCGTGGTCAGCCGCAGGCCGTCTTGCTCGGGGAACTCCACGATCGCGTAGACGTAGGGCTCCTGGCCCGGCGTCCACGGCTGCACGTTGATGGTGAACGTGTGCACGGTCGCGCGCCCGGACACCGGCTGCGGCGCGACGTTCGCCGACAGGCACTGTGGGCAGCGGGAGGACGGCGGATGCAGCCAGTACCCGCAGTCGCCGCAGCGCAGGAAGCGCAGCACGCCATCGGCACCGGACTGCCAGAAGAACCGGCCCAGCGGGTCGTCCGAGGGGGCCGGTCGGTGCAGCAGTGGATCCTGCATCAGGGTCGGAAGTCCGCGACGTTGAGGTACCCACCGGCGTCGATGCGCAGCTGGGCGCCGCCGGTGATCAGCGCGACCTTGCCCGATACTCGGCCGGTCCGAGCCTGCGTCATGCTCAGTCCATCAGGTCGAGCACGGACCGCGCGCCGGGTGCGGAGAGCAGGTGCGCGTCGCCTGCCTCCAGGTGACGGCGCCACAGCGATTCGGCACCGGCCACGTCCCGCGCGGCGATCAGGTCGATGAGCTTGCGGTGCGCGCGGTGCGCGACCTCCAGGCCCTCACGGGTGCTGGCCTCGGTGCCGTGCGCGGCGAGGAAGCGGTCGGCCTGCACCTGGATGATCCGGTTGGTTACCGAGGTGAGCACGTCGTAGGTCATGCACCCGGTGAGCTGCACCACCAAGTGGTGGAAACGCCCGTGCGCGCGGCTGGCCTGCGCCGGGTCGTCCATCGCCGCGGCCTCCTCGGCCAGCGCGCCGCGCAACACCGCGACGATCTCCGGGGTGCCGCGCTCGGCGAGCAGACCGGCGGCCGGCGCCTCGAGCATGACCCGCGCGTGATGCACGTCGGCGAGCGTCGCACCCTCGTACTGCAGCAGCAGCCCGATGTAGCGGGACACCATCGGCACCGCCGGGGTCCGGATGCGTGCCCCGCCGCCCGCGCCGCGGCGCACCACCAACAGCCCCTCGGACTCCAGGATGCGCAGCGCCTCCCGCACCGTGGTGCGCGCGACCCTCATCTCGGCCATCAACTGGTCCTCGGGCGGCAGCGGGTCGTCGGCCTCGAGTTCCCCGGTGACGATCTTGCGGCGCAGCGTGCGGGCGACGATCTCCGCGGCCTTGGGCAGCCGGATTGCCTCGAGCTTGGGGGTCGCCACGGCCGCTCCTCGGTGATTGGCGAAATAAATCGTAACAGGATTAGGCTATTTCCGTGTCGACCCCCGCTGAGGACCTGCGCGCCACGTTGACGACCCTGCCGGCGCAGCTGCGCCGCGGGTCCGACGCCTCGTTCGAGGAGGCCTTGGAGGCCCAGCGATGGCTGGCCTCGGTCGGCTGGGCCGCGCCCGGCTGGCCGGTCGAGCACGGTGGGCGCGGCCTCGGCGTCGGCGACCGGATTGCCTGCGACCGCGAGTTCTCCGCCGCCGACGTGCCGCTGCCCGCGGGCATTCTCGGCCTGGCCAACGTCGGCCCGGCGCTGATGGAGTTCGGTACCCCGGAGCAGCGCGCGAGCCTGCCGCGGATCCTGGACGGCAGCGAGATCTGGTGCCAGGGATTCAGTGAGCCGGATGCGGGCAGCGACCTGGCCGGGCTGCGCACCCGAGCCCGGCTCGACGACGATGACTTCGTGATCGACGGTCAGAAGGTGTGGACCTCGCACGGCATGTGGGCCACCCACTGCATGCTGCTCGCCCGCACCGACCCGAATGCGCCCAAGCACAAGGGCATTTCCGTGCTGCTGGTGCCGATGGACACCGCCGGCATCGAGCGACGGCCGATCCGGATGATCTCCGGTGACTCGGAGTTCGCCGAGGTGTTCTTCACCGACGTGCGGGTGCCGCGTTCGGCGCTGATGGGACCGTTGCACGGCGGTTGGGGCGTCACCGTGCGCACCCTGGTACACGAACGCACCGGCGTGCTGACCCGGGCTGCGGCGCTGGCGGACCGAGCGCGCCGGATTGCCGCCGGCAGCGGCGATCCGGCCCCGTTGGACCGCGACGAACTGGTGCGCCGCTACGTCGACGCACGAGTGCTCGGTCAGCTGGGTCGGGCGACGTTGGCCCGCGGTGAGGCGGGGGAGGAGACGTCCGGCCTGCAGACGCTGATCAAGCTGTCCTGGGGCATCACCGACCGCGCCCTGGCCGAGACCGCACTCGACCTCGGCGGCCTGCCCGCCGTCACCGGCCTGCGCGAGGACCTCGCCTACCGCTGGCTGTTCACCCGCTGCTCGACGATTGCCGCGGGCACTACCGAGGTGCTCAAGGACCTCGTCGCCGAACGCGTCCTCGGCCTGCCCCGCGCCTGAGGCGCGCTTCCGGCTTGCTCATTCATGAGCGCAGCGGTGACTGTCATACGCAGGGC
This sequence comes from Sporichthyaceae bacterium, assembly GCA_036493475.1. Classification (NCBI taxonomy): domain Bacteria; kingdom Bacillati; phylum Actinomycetota; class Actinomycetes; order Sporichthyales; family Sporichthyaceae; species Sporichthyaceae bacterium. The sequence continues at coordinate 30,330 of DASXPS010000032.1, forward strand.
GTCATTTCCGCGCCCGGTTTGTCCAGGTTCTGTGACGCCTCGGGTATGACAGAGCGCGCTCAGATCATGAATGAGCAACCGAGCGGCGCCCTCGTGCGTCAGTCGAAGAACACCGTGATGGCGCGCTCCGGGCACTCGCCGGCACCGCGAAACGCGGCCTCGGCAAGCTCCTCGGGGATCTCGAACTCGCCGCCGACGTTGTAGCCGTCGTCGTCGAGGGTGTACACCTCCGGCGCCGTGGCGAAGCAGCGGGCGTTGCCCTGGCAGACCGCCCGGTTGACCTTCACACGCACGACAAGCTCCTCACTTCGGGGCCATCCGGATCACGCCGTCGAGGCGGACGGTCTCGCCGTTGAAGTACGAGTTGGTGAGCATCTCCAACGCCAGGGAGGCGAACTCGGCGGGTCGCCCGGGCGCTTGGGGAACGGGACGCCGGCGCCCAGCGACGCCGCCACCCGGGGTCGTTCACCGGCCGCTCCCGTCTTGCCGTAGAAAGAATTCGTTATAAGATAAAGCGACCAAAGCGCCCGGAGCAATCACGAGGTGAGCCGAATGCCGCTGCGGGACGACATGCAGCTGATCTCGGTCGACGATCATCTGGTCGAGCCCCCGCACGTCTGGCAGGACCGTCTGCCCGCCGCGCTGCGCGACGCGGGCCCGCGCATCGTGCGCGAGGGCGGGCCGCAGGGCGCCACCGACGTGTGGGTCTACGAGGGCCGGCGCTACCCGCAGATCGGGCTGAACGCGGTGGCGGGACGCCCTCCGGAGGAGTTCGGCACCGAGCCGATGCGCTACTCCGACATGATCCCTGGCTGCTACGAGCCCGAGGCCCGGATCATCGACATGGACCTCGACGGCGTGCAGGCCGCGATCTGCTTCCCGTCGTTCCCGCGTTTCGCGGGCACGGTGTTCCTGCAGGCCGAGGACTTCAAGCTGGCGCTGCTCTGCGTGCAGGCCTGGAACGACTTCATGATCGACGAGTGGTGCGCGGCCGCAGCGGGGCGCTTCATTCCCATCGCGATCCTGCCGCTGTGGGACGTGGCGGCCTGCGTCGCGGAGATCCAGCGCACCGCGGCCAAGGGCGTCAAGGCGATCTCGTTCACCGAGAACCCGGTGCCGCTGGGCCTGCCGTCGTTCCATACCGACCACTGGGACCCAGTGTTCGCTGCCGCGCAGGAGGCGAACCTGCCGCTGTCGATGCACTTCGGCACCTCCGGCCAGGCGCCCACCACCGCGCCGGACGCCCCGTTCGCGGTGACGATCACTCTCTTCGGCTGCAATTCCATGTTCGCTGCCGCCGACCTGATCTTTTCGCCCGTCTTCCACAAGTTCCCGAACCTCAAGGTTTCCCTCGCCGAGGGCGGCATCGGGTGGGTGCCTTACCTGCTCGAGCGCGCGGACTACGTGTGGGACCGGCACCGCTGGTACCAGAACGTGAACCAGGATGTGCCACCCTCGGAGCTGTTCCGCCGGCATATCTGGGGCTGCTTCATCGACGACGTGCACGGGCTGAACAGCCGTTACGAGATCGGCATCGACCACATCACCTGGGAATGCGACTACCCGCACTCGGACTCCAACTGGCCGAACAGCCGCAAGCGGGCGATCGAGGTGTTTGCCGAGATCCCGGACGACGAGGTGCACCGGATGGTCGAGTGGAACAGTCGCGAGCTGTTCAACTTCCCGCGGGCCATCTGATGCCGCGGCCGGCGGAGAACGCCTCCGATTGGTCCGACCTCGACCTGCTCACCGTCGAGGAGGCCACCGAACGTCTCACCGCGGAAATCGCCGCCACCACCGAGGAACTGACCGGGCTGCCCGACGGTCCTGAGCGCTCGGCCGCCCAACATCGCCTCGGGCTGTTGGCGAAGGCCAAGGAGCGCGCCGCCCGCGGCGCAAGCCGCCCGCTCTATGGGGAGCAGACGTGACCGCCGCGCCTCCCGATCACGTGCCGGCCGAGTTGGTCCGGGACGTCGACCACGTGTTCGGCGCGGACTTTCTCGCCGACCCGTTCGCCGCGTTCCGCACCCTGCGCGACCAGCACGTGCTGTGGAGCCCACACCACGGCGGCTACTGGATCCTCACCCGCGCCGAGGACATCCGCGCCGCGCTGCAGCAGCCCGAGTTGTTCTCCTCGGTCGCCACCGGCATCCCGGCGCATGTCGCCCGCAAGGAGAAGTTGGCCCCGTTGGAGCTCGATCCGCCGGAGCACACCGCCTACCGACGGGTGATCGCGCCGTTGTTCGCGCCGAAGGCGGTGACCGTCCGTACCGCGGCGATCTCCGACACCTGCGTCGGTCTCATCGACGGGTTTTCCGACCGCGGGCGCGCGGAGTTCGTAACTGAGTTCGCCGAGCCGTTCCCCACCCGGATCTTCACCAACATCCTCGGTCTGCCGGCCGCCGAGGCGCCGCGTTTTGTGCAGTGGAACGCCAAACTGCTGCACAGTCAGGACCAGCCCGAGGTCCGCCGCGAGGCCGGTATCGAGATCAACGACTACCTGCGCGAACTGATCGCCGCCCGGCGCGCGGCCCCGCGTGACGACGTGGTCTCCGCGCTGCTCGGCGGCGAGATCGACGGCCGGCCGATCTGCGACGACGAGGTGCAGAACATCTGTTTCCTGCTGTTTGTGGCCGGGTTGGACACCGTCACCGCGGCATTGACCTGGTGCTTCCACTTCCTCGCGCAGAATTCCGACCACCGGCGGCAGCTCGTCGCCGACCCGGCGATCCTGCCCGGCGCGGTGGAGGAACTGCTGCGGGTGCACTCGTTCATCAACCCCGCCCGCACCGTCACCCGAGACCTGGAGTTCGCGGGGGTGTCGATGCGCAAGGGCGAACGGATCCTGCTGTCCACGGTGTTGGCCGCGCAGGATCCCGAGGAGTTCCCGGACGAGGCGCAGGTGCGCTTCAACCGTACCGCCAACCGGCATCTGGCTTTCGGGGCCGGGCCGCACCGCTGCGCGGGGTCGCATTTGGCGCGTGACGAGATCGGTACCGCGCTCGCGCAATGGCACGCCCGCATCCCGGACTACGCGATTGCTGAGGGCGCTGAGCTCTCCATTCACGCGGGCGGTGCCATGGGCATCGACCGCCTGCCCCTGGTGTGGTCGGCATGACCGATCGCCCGGACCGCAACGGTCTGTCCGCGGACGAGCTCGCCGCCGAACTGCGCGTGTTCCTCGCCGAGCACCACCCTGGCCGCACCCCGCCGGCCACAGTCCCGACGGCGGCCGCGGAACGCCTCGCGTTCCAGCGCACTTGGCAGGCCACGCTATTCGATCATGGCTGGGCCGCGCCCGGCTGGCCGCGGCGCTGGGGCGGCATGGGGCTGCCGCTGCGGCTGCAGGCCGTGCACCACCGGGAGATGGCGCTGGCCCGGACCCCGGTGGCGCCGTCCCGCATCGGCTACATCGTCGGGCCCTCGCTGCTCGCCTACGGCACCGAGGCGCAACTGGAACGCTTCCTGCGGCCACTGATCCGCACCGACGAGCTGTGGTGCCAGGGATTCTCCGAACCCGACGCGGGATCTGACCTGGCGTCACTGCGAACCAGAGCTGTGCTCGACGGCGACGTTTACCGGGTAACCGGACGCAAGGTGTGGACCTCCGGTGCGCAGTTCGCGGACTGGATGCTGTGTCTGGCCCGCACCGGACCGGCCGGTTCCGGGGCGGCGGGCATCACCGCGCTGGCACTGGACATGCACGCGCCCGGCGTCAACGCTCGCCCGCTGCGGGACATGACCGGCGGCGCGCACTTCGCCGAGGTGGAACTCGACGACGTGCGGGTACCCGTTGCGTACCGGGTCGGTGATGAGAACGCCGGTTGGGCGGTTGCCCGCGCCACGTTGGGCCACGAACGGTCCACCTCGCTGGCCTCGGCCGGCATGCGCTATCGCCGGGTGACCGGTGACCTGTTGGAGCTCGCGCAACGCCGCGGCCGCACGGACGACCCTTACGACCGCGATGCCCTGGCCCGTGCGGTGACCGATGCCCGGCTGTTGGAGTGGAGCGGGCAGCGGGTGCTCGGCCGGGTGTTGGAGGGTGGCGAGCCCGGGCCGTTGGCCTCGGTGATCCGGCTGCAGCACGCTCTGTTCGAGCAGGGGCTGCACGAACTGGCCACCGACCTGCTCGGCCCGCACGCCGCGCTGGCCGCGTCCGAGGCACACCTGGCCGCGGGCGGCAAGCAGGACGGCGCCTGGCTGCGCGGCTTCCTGCGCACCCGGGCCAGCACGATCGGGGCGGGCACCGCCGAGATCCAACGCACCACCATTGCCGACAAGGTTCTCGGGCTTCGGGAGGTAGGACGATGAGCGCCGTCGACGTTGAGAGCAGCGCGATGTTCGTGTTCAGCGACGAGCAGAACGCGCTGCGCGCCACCGTGCGCCGCTTCCTCGCCGAGCGGTCGCCGGAGACCGAGGTGCGTCGGCTGATGGAGACCGAAACCGGGTATGACACCGCGGTCTGGCAGCTGATGGCGGGTCAGCTCGGCCTGCAGGGCCTGGCGCTGCCGGAGAAGTTCGGCGGGTCCGGGTTCGGCTTCGTGGACCTGCAGATCGTGCTGGAGGAGATGGGTCGCGCGCTGCTGTGCGCGCCGTTCCTGTCCGGCGTGGTACTCGCCGCCAACGCGGTGCTGCTCTCCGGCGACGAGGCAGCCTGCGCGCAGTACCTGCCGGGCATCGCGGAGGGCGGCACGATCGCCGCGCTGGCGGTCACCGAGGCCTCGGGCAGCTGGCGCGCCGGCGACGTCACTACCGCGGCCACCGCGGTCGTCGGCGGCTACGCACTGAGCGGGGAGAAACTATTCGTGCCCGACGGGCACGTCGCCGACCTGTTGTTCGTGCTGGCGCGCACCGCGGTCGGTCCGTCGCTGTTCGCCGTCGACCCCGCGGCGGGCGGCGTCACCCGCGAGCCGATGGGCACCCTGGACGCCACCCGCAAGCAGTCCCGCCTGACCTTCGACGGGGCCCGGGCACGCCTCATCGGCGAGGACGGCGGCGCCGAGCGCCCGCTGTCCCAGACGTTGGACCTGGCCGCCGCCGCGTTGGCCGCCGAGCAGGCCGGCGGTGCCCGCCGGGTGCTGGAGATGGCCGTCGAATACGCCAAGGTGCGCGAGCAGTTCGGCCGGCCCATCGGCTCCTTCCAGGCCATCAAGCACAAGTGCGCGGACATGCTGCTCGCGGTGGAGTCGGCGACCTCCGCGGCCTACGCGGTGGGTTGGGCCATCGACGAGGGCAGCGACGAGGTCGGGGTGCTGGCCAGCCTGGCGAAGGCGTTCTGCTCGGAGGCCTACACGCACTGCACCGCGGAGAACATCCAGATCCATGGCGGCATCGGGTTCACCTGGGAGCACCCCGCGCACCTGTACTTCAAGCGGGCGAAAAGCACGGAGATCCTGTTCGGCAACCCGCGCTATCACCGCGCCCTGCTCGCCGACCGGCTCGGCATCTGAGGATGGACGCCACCGCCGCGCGGGCGCTACTGCCGGGCAGCACGTGTTGGGTCGGTGGTGGCCTCGTGGAGGGCACCGGGCAGAGCCGCACCTACGTGCACCCCGGCGACGGCAGCGTCACCGGCGAGTCCCGCCTCGCCGGGCCGGACCAGGTGGAACACGCGATCGCGGCCGCGCGCAAGGCGCAACCGGACTGGGCGGCCAACGCCGCCACCCGCCGGGACGCACTGTTCGGCGCGGCGCTGACGATCCGTCAGCATGCCGACGAGCTGGCCGCGCTCACCACGCTGGAGATGGGCATGCCGCTGCGTGCGGCGAAGGCGGGCGTGCTGCACGCGGCGGAGTGGTTCGCGCACTACGCGGGCTGGGCGGACAAGCTCGGGGGTGCGGTTGCCCCGGTGGGCGGTGAGGTACTCGACTACACCGTGCCGTCGCCGCACGGGGTGGTCGGCGCGATCATCCCGTGGAACGGACCGGTGATCGCCGCGGCGCTCAAGCTCGCGCCGGCGCTCGCGGCGGGCAACGCCGTGGTGCTCAAGCCATCCGAGCTCGCGCCGTTCGCCGCGGTGCGCCTGGCGCAGTTGCTCGATCTGCCCGACGGTGTGCTCGGCGTGCTGGGTGGTGCCGGTGATGTCGGCGCCGCTCTGGTCGACTCGGTCGACATGGTCAGCTTCACCGGCGGGGAGACCGCGGGCCGCGCAGTGTCCGTCGCCGCCGCCACGCAGTTCATTCCGTGCGTGTTGGAACTGGGCGGCAAGTCCGCATCGGTGGTCTTCGATGACGCCGACCCGGCACGGGTCGGCAAGCTGGGTGTGCTCCTCGGCGCGGTGCAGAACAGCGGCCAGGGCTGCTTCCTGCCCACCCGCTTGCTGGTCCATCGCGGCATCTATGACGCCGTGCTCGAAGCCGCGGTGGCCGCCGCGGGCAGCGTGCGCCTCGGCGACCCGTACGACCGGGCCACCGGGATGGGCCCGGTCGTCGACATCGCGGCGGCCAACCGCATCCTCGCCGTGATCGAGCAGGCGCAGGGAAATGCCGAGGGCCGCCTGGTCGCGGGTGGGGGGCGCGGACCGGGCGAGGCCTACGTGCAGCCCACCGTGTTCGCCGACGTCGACCCGGCCAGTTCCCTGGCCCAAAAAGAAATCTTCGGCCCTGTGTTGGCCGTCACGCCGTTCGACTCCGAGGACGAGGCGGTGGAGATCGCCAACGGCACCCGCTACGGGCTGGCCGGATACGTGTGGACCGCCGACGTCGCCCGCGCCCATCGCGTGGCCGGTCGCCTGGACGCCGGGTACGTGTCGGTGAATGGCCTGGCGGGGCTGCCGCCCGCCGCACCGTTCGGCGGCTGGAAGGCCAGCGGCCGCGGCACCGAGGGAGGACCGCAGGGCCTCCGCGAGTTCCTCAAGGTCAAGAACATTCACGTGGGTCTCGCATGACTCCCGACGAGTTCGAGGCCGAGGTCGTCGAATTCCTCTCCGCTCGGGTGTCCCGGCGCGGCCCGGTGTCCACCGAGTGGGGGCACGGCGAAGAAGGTCTCGCGCTGTTCCACGAGACCACCGACGCGCAGGAACGTGCCGAGGCCAACGCCGCGCTGGCCTGGCAACGGGAGCGCTGGGCCGGCGGCTTCGGCTGGATCACCGGACCTGTCGCCCACGGCGGCGCCGGGCTGCCGGTGTTCTACGACCGGCTCTACCGCACGCTCGAGGCGCAGTTCGACATCCCCGACATGAGCCCGCTGCGCATCGGCCTCGGGACGCTGAGCCACGCCCTGCTCAGCAACGGCACCGACGACCAACTCGCCGCGCACGCCCTGCCGCTGCACCGCGGCGAAACCATCGGCTGCCAGTTGTTCTCCGAACCGGACGCCGGGTCAGACCTCGCCGGCGTGCGCACCCGCGGTGTCCGGGACGGCAACACCTGGCGCATCGACGGACAGAAGGTGTGGACCTCCAACGCCACCTTCGCCGACCTCGGCCTGGCGTTGGTGCGTACCGACCCGGACGCCCCCAAGCACCGCGGCATGACCATGTTCCTGATGCCGATGAACACCCCCGGGGTCGAGGTCCGGCCGTTGCGCCAACTCACCGGCGGCGCCAGCTTCTGCGAAACCTTCCTCACCGACGTGGTGCTCGACGACGCGCTGCGTCTGGGCGACGAGGGCGCCGGCTGGGCCGTCGCCACCGCCGCACTCGCCGGCGAACGCAGGGCGGTCGGTGATCGCTCGCACGAGGCCAACGCGCGCGCCATGGCACTGCTGCGCACCCTCGTGCAGCGCAACGGCCAGGCCGCCGACCCGGTGGTGCGCGACGCCTGGGCCGATCTGCACACCCGACTGCGGGTCGCGCGGTTCCAACAGCAACGCATGCAGGCGCTGCCCGAGGAGTCGATGTCCGGCGCGGAACGGGCGATGGACAAGGTACTGCTGGCGAGTAATCAGAAGCGCATCGGTGACCTGGCCGCGCAACTGCTGGGCCCGGCGTTCGTCGCGGACACCGGGGACTGGGGCACGTTCAATTGGAACCGCTGGCTGATGGGCAGTATGGGCTACCGCATCGCCGGCGGCACCGAGGAAATCCTCAAGACCATGCTCGCCGAGCGCGTGCTGGGGCTGCCCCGTGAACCGAAGGAGACCAAACGGTGAGCGAGTACAACACCGTGCTGTTCGCCCTCGCCGAGGGCGTCGCGACCATCACACTGAACCGACCCGAGGTGCTCAACAGTTTCAACCAGCAGATGCTCGATGAGTTCTGCGACATCTGGAAGCGATGCCGGGTCGACGACGAGGTGCGGGTCATCGTGCTGCGCGCCGCGGGCGGCCGCGCGTTCTCCACCGGCGTGGACCGCAAGGCCGGGCGCACCCGCCACCCCAACCCGTGGAGCGCGGATGACCCCGGCTTCTTCCTCGGTGCCAAGCAGAACCGGGTGTGGAAGCCGCTGATCTGCGCGGTCAACGGCATGTGCGCAGGCGGGGCGTTCTACTGGATCAACGAGGCCGACGTGGTGATCTGCTCGGCCGACGCCACCTTCTTCGACCCGCACACCACTTACGGCATGCTCTCCGCGCTGGAGCCCGCCGGGCTGGCCCGGCGCATCCCGCTGGGCGAGGCGATGCGCATCGCATTGTTCGGCCTCGACGAACGCATGGGCGCCGAACGGGCGTACTCCATCGGCCTGGTCAGCGAGATCGTCGTCGGTGGTGAGGCGGAGCTGTGGAACCGCGCGCAGGTGCTGGCGGAACGGCTCGCCGAGAAACCACCGCTGGCCATCCAGGGCACGGTGAAGGCGGTGTGGGACTCGCTGTCCATGTCTCCGCACGCTGCCCGCGAGGTGCCGCTGGTGTACCCGCAGTTGTCGAATCCGTTGTCCCAGACAGATTTCACGCCCGGCAAGGGCGGGGAACCGGAGATCCGATGAGCGGACGGTTGGCGGGCAAGGTCGCATTCATCACCGGCGCGGCCCGCGGTCAGGGTCGCAGTCACGCGCTCACGCTGGCCAAGGAGGGTGCGGACATCATCGCCGTCGACCTGTGCGCCGACGTCGACACTGCGCCCTACCCGATGGCCACCGGAGAGGACCTCGCCGAGACGGTGCGATTGGTCGAGGCCACCGACCGGCGCATCGTCGCCGAACGTGCCGACGTGCGGGACCTGCCCGCGCTGCAGAAGGTGCTGGAGACCGGCGTCGGCGAACTCGGCCGGTTGGACATCGTGCTGGCCAACGCGGGCATCGCGCAGTACGCGCCCGCCGTCGACCTGACGGCGGATCAGTGGACCACGATGATCGACGTCAACCTCACCGGGGTGTTCTTCACCGTCAAGGCGGCGCTGCCGCACTTGATCGCCGGGGGCAACGGTGGCTCGATCGTGCTCACCAGCTCGGCGGCCGGGCTGCGCGGTATCGCCAACTGCGTGCACTACTGCGCGGCCAAGCACGGCCTGGTCGGCATGATGAAGGGCCTGGCGCTGGAACTCGGCCCGCACCGCATCCGGGTCAACACCGTGCACCCGACCACGGTGAACACCGACATGGTGCACAACGACTCGACCTACGAACTTTTCCTGCCCGGCAAGGACAACCCAACGACCGAGCAGTTCGCGCGCATCGCGCAACGGCTCAATGTGCTGCCCGAGCCGTGGGCGGAGCCGGCAGATGTCAGCGCCGCGATCGCCTTTCTGTGCTCGGACGAGGCCCGGTTGGTTACCGGGGTGAGCTTCCCGGTCGACGCGGGCATGGCTGTCCGCTGGTGAGTCGCCGCGAAATCGACTATATATAGAACGATTTATTTCGGCGAAGGAGCGCGCATGACGACGATGGAAATCCCCGGGTCGGTCGAGGCCGAGGACGAGGAGGCCTTCGGTCGGCTCACCGCCGCCGGCATCGAACGGTTCCGGGAGAAGATCGGCCTGGACTGGCCCTATGACCGCTGGACCACCTGGAACGAGCAGGCCGGCCGGGACGGCATCCGCCACTACGCGCATGGCTTCGGCGACGACAACCCGCTGTACACCGACCCCGAGCACGCCGCCCGCAGCCGCTGGGGTGCGGTGATCGCCCCGCCCGGCTTCCTGGAGGGCGCCGGGCTCACCCCGGAGATTCCCCGCCGCCCGCAGGACAAGGGCCGCGGCAAGGGCGCGCTGTCCGGCGTGCACATGTTCTGGGCCGGCGACGCCATCCGCTACTTTGCGCCGGTGCGCGAGGGCGACCGGCTGTGGGTGCGGCGGTTCTACGTCTCCATCGACGAGAAGGAATCCCGGTTCGGCGGGACGTCCGCGTACTCGGTGCGCCGCCGCGTCTACTGGAACGACGCGGGCGAACTCATCGCGATCTGGGACGCCAACTTCGTGCACACCGAACGGGACACCGCGGCCAAGCGCAACAAGACGCAGACCGAGCCGCCCGCTCAGCACATCTACACCGAGAACGAACTGGCCGAGGTGGACGCGCACTACGTCGCGGAGATCACCCGTGGCGCGGACCCGCGTTACGTCGAGGACGTCGTGGTGGACGAGGAACTGACGCCGCGTTACCGCGGTCCGATGGTCATCGGCGACATCATCGCCTGGCTGCAGGGCAACGGCCGGCACGAGATCTACCCGTACAAGCTCAATCACCGCAACCGCTCGCGGATGGGCGGGTTCTACTCGCGGAACTCCGACGGGGCCTGGGATTCCGCGATGCGAGTGCACTGGGATGACGAGTTCGCCCGCTCCGTGGGGGCGCGGCGCGCCTACGACTACGGCATGCTGCGCAACGCCTGGATGGCGCACGCGGTCACCGACTGGATGGGCGACGACGCCATCCTGGTCAGCTGCGACGACCGGATTACCGGGTTCAACACTCTCGGCGACCTGACCCGCATCACCGGATCGATCACCGAGGTGGACAGCACGGGGGATTGGCCCGAGGTCGGGGTCAGCGTGGCCTGCCACAACCAGTTCGACGAGCGCACCGCGCACGGCACGTTCCGGGTGCGGCTGCCCTCGCGGGAGCGCGGCCTGCCGGAGTTCCCTGCCGCGCCGGCCGACCATGGTTTGCTGCCCGGCATGCCGACCCCGATCAGCGGCCCGTGGGCGAACTGAGCACCCCGCCGACCCCGGCGCTGCCCTGTGCGGCCGCGGGGTTCGTCGACGGCGCTTGGGTTTGCGGGGACGCGGACGTCGAGCAGGTGCTCGACCCGGCGACGGGTGCGGTGCTCGGCGCGGTGCCGCACGCCACGCCCGCGCAGGTCGCGTCCGCGGTGGCCGCCGCGCGTCGGGCCGCGGACGGGGCGTGGGGTCGCGAGACGCCGGCCGGGCGCAGTGCGCTGCTGCGCCGACTGCTGGACACCCTTGCCGCCGAGGCCGACCGCATCCTCGAGGTGGTTGTCGCCGAGACCGGCTGCCCGGTTACCCTGGCCCGCGGTCAGCAGGTCGGGTTGCCGCTGCAGCACCTGGCGTACTGGGCGGACGCCGCGCTGCGCCCCGAACTCGACCCACGCCCGCCGGTCGTCACGACGCGCTCGGACGGCTCCGGCGTGGTCGGGAACTGGGTGGTGCGCCGCGAGCCGTACGGCGTGGTTGCCGCGATCACCCCGTACAACTTCCCGTTCTTGGAGAACGTGATGAAGCTCGGCCCGGCACTGGCCGCCGGGAACGCCGTGGTGCTCAAACCCTCGCCGTACACGCCGTTCTCGGGGCTGCTGCTCGCCGAGGCGTGGCAACGCGCGGACCTGCCGCCGGGTGTGCTGAACGTGGTCACCGGTGGCGCGGAGGTCGGCGTCCCGCTCACCTGCGACCCGGGGGTGGACCTGATCTCGTTCACCGGCGCGGATGCGGTCGGCGCCGCGATCCTCGCCGCTGCCGCACCGCGGCTGACCAAGGTGTTGCTCGAACTCGGCGGGAAATCCGCGCTGATCGTCCGCGCCGACGCCGACCTCGAACTCGCCGCGCGGCTGGGCGCGGCCGGCGTGACCACGCACGCGGGGCAGGGCTGTGTGCTGACAACCCGTCACCTGGTTTATCCATCGGTGCGCACCGAATACCTGGATCGAATGGCGACGCTGCTGAGCAAGGCCGTGGTCGGCGACCCACGCGACCCGGTCACCACCATGGGCCCGCTCATCCGCACCGTGGCCCGGGACCGGGTGGAGGATTATGTGGCCGGGGCGCTCGCGCAGGGCGCAAGGGTGGTGCACGGCGCCGCCCGTCCGGACAACCTGCCGGCTCATCTCGGCGGCGCCTACTACCTGCCGACCGTGTTAGCCGAGGTCGACAACACCTGGCCGGTGGCCCGCGAGGAGATCTTCGGCCCGGTCGCCGTGGTGATCGAGGTGGCCGACGACGACGAGGCCATCGAGGTCGCGAACGACTCGCCCTACGGCTTGGGCGGGCACATTGTCGGCCGGGACACGGCCGCCGCGTTCGCGATGGCCAACCGACTGCGGGTGGGCAGCGTCGACCTCAACGGCGGACCCGGCTGGACCAACCCCGCGGTGCCGTTCGGCGGCATGAAGCGCTCCGGGCTCGGCCGGGAGAACGGACCCGAGGGCCTGGACGAATACACCCAACTCAAGACGATCAAGTTTCCGGCCCGATGAGCGACCGTATCCCCGGCGGTTCGCTGGCGAAGCTGCTCGCTTGGCGCGCGGCGGAGAATCCCGACGCCGGCTTCGTGTTCGTCGAGGACGACGGCCCGTGGACCTATGGGCAATTGGCCGCGGCCGCGTCTCGCATCGCCACTCAGCTCACCGTCACCCCCGGCGACCGGGTGATCGTCCGCGTTGGAAACGACGAACGCTTTCTGCCCGCGCTGTGTGCGGTGTGGCTGCGCGCGGCCGCCGTCGTCCCCATGCACCCCGCAGCACCCGCGGCCGAGGTCACGCGGGTGGTCGAGGCACTGGACGTCAGCGCCGTCATCGCCGACCCCGACGACCCATGCCGCATCGAGGTCGCCGTCCCCGTCACCCCCTTCCCCCGCATCCCCCTCACCACCCCCGTTGCGTCCGAAGAAGTGGGGGTGCCCGGACCCTCTTCTTCGGACGCAAGGCAGGGGGTGGGGTCGCAGCCGGCGCTGGTATTGCTCACCTCGGGGACGACCGGTGCGCCGAAGGGTGTGGTGCTCACTCACGACAATGCCTGGTCCAATGTGCGCGCCACGGTTTCCGCGTTCCGCAGCGACACCACGCCGACCCCGCTCGCCGCCGAGGACAAGCCGCCGAACCTCATCGCGAACCCGCTCTCGCACACCGCGGGCGTGGTGCGGCTGATCTTCGCGCTCTACGTCGGGCGGCGCGTCGTGTTGCTGCGCAAGTTCGACGGCCGCACCACCAAACGACTACTGGACCGGCACGGCATCGACGCATTGACGTTGAACCCGACGATGCTGCGGATTCTGCTCGACGCCCTGGAACCCGGTGCGGACCTCGGCCGGGTGCGCTACGTCGGGTCGGGCACCGCGCCGTTGCCGCCCGCGCTGCGCGAGGAGTTCGAGGCGCGGTTCAAGGTGCCGGTGCTGCAGGCCTACGGGCAGACGGAGGCGTTCGGCGGCATCACGGTGGAGAGCGTCAAGGACGTGTTGGCCGGCCGCCGCCGGCCGGGCTCGGTGGGCCGCGCGCTGCCCGGCGTCGAACTGCGCATCGTCTGCGCCGACGGCTCCGCTGCCGCGCCCGGCGAGCAGGGCGAGATCCAGGCCCGCAGCAGATCCTGCACGGCCGGCTACCTCGGCGCGGAGCCCGGCGCCGGCCCGCTGGATGCCGACGGCTGGCTGCGCACCGGTGACCTCGGGCACCTCGACACCGACGGTTACCTCTACATCACCGGCCGGTTGAAAAACACCATCATTTGCGGCGGTTTCAACGTCATCCCCGAGGAGGTCGAGGCCGCCCTGGAGGAAGACCCACGGGTGCGCGAGGCGGTCGTGGTGCCGCTGCCCGACGACAAACTCGGCGAGATCCCGGTTGCCGTGGTGGAGGCCGACGCCACTCCCGCCGACGTGTTGGCCGCGGTGGCACCGCGGTTGGCGCCGTACAAGCGGCCGCGGCAGGTGTTCGTGGTGACGCAGCTACCCCGGGTGCCCAACGGCAAGGTGGACCGGCCCGCCGCGCAGGCGATGGCCAAGGGCGCGGCGAGCACGCTGTGACAGCTGACGGACGCTCAGATCTCCAGGTCGAGCACGCTGGCGGTGTCCACGGTGGCGGCCAGCCGGTTGTGGATGAACTCCAGGTGCTCCCGCCACACCCGAGCCGCCGCGGCGAAGTCGCCGGCTTCGATCAGGGTGACCACCTGGTCGTGCGCGTCCAGCGACTCCTTGGACCGCGACGGCTCCCGGGTGCGCACCCGCTGGTTCTCGAACCGCGCCGCGTGCGCATCGATGAGCTGCTGCACCAGTTCCTGGAACAGGGTCAGCGCGGGGCTGCCCGCCAACGCGACCAGTTCGGTGTGGAACCGGCCGCCGACGGCGCACAGCTGCGCGAAATCCAGGTCCTGTCGGGTCTGCGCCACCAGGTCGCGCAGCACCGCGATCTGCTCGGCGTTGGGCGGGCGGTGGGCCAGCTCGCTGATCGCCGCCGGCTCCAGCAGCAGCCGCGCGGTGTGTACGTCGTCCAGCGACGTGACGTGGAACATCAGCACGTTGCCCAGGTAGCGCCCGGCCACCTTCGCCGAGGGCCGGTTCACCCGGGTGCCGCCGCGCCGGCCGCGCTGCACGGTGACCAGCCGCTCCGTCTCCAGGATGCGCAGCGCCTGACGCAAGGTCGGCCGGGACACCTCCAGCTCGGCGGTCATCTCCGCCTCGGGCGGCAGCATCTCGCCCTCGGCGCGCGTGCCCAGCACGATCTCCCGGCGCAACTGCGCCGCGACGACCTCGGCCGCCTTGAGCACCACGGGCGCCGCATCGGTCATGCCGGCGATGGTAACCGCCCGGCGGGGTGCTGACATGCGCGTGTCCGTGCGTGTTCGCTACGCGGCACCCGCCGCCCTGGAACCGCTGCTGGTCGCCGCGGAAGACTTCGGCTACGACGGGTTCTGGATCAGCGAGCCGTGGGGCGTGGACGCGTTCGCGGTACTGGGCTGGTGCGCGGCCCGCACCCGTCGCATTCCGCTCGGCACGCACGTCGCATCGGTGTTCGCCCGCACCCCGGCGGCCACCGCGGCCGCGGCGGCCACCGTGGCGAGCTTGTCGGGGGGCCGGTTCCGGTTGGGGCTGGGCACGTCCGGGCCGAACGTGGTCGAGGGCTGGCATGGGGTGCCGTTCGACGCGCCGGTGGAGCGCACCCGGGACACCATCGCCGTGCTGCGGGCGGTGCTGTCCGGCGAGAAGGTGGCGCACGACGGGGCCACCGTTTCGGTGCCGCTGGGCGAGCGCCGTGCGTTGCGTACCGCGCTGGCCGATGAGGTGCCGCCGGTGCCGGTGTACCTGGGCGCGCTCGGACCGCGCAATCAGCGGCTCACCGCGGACGTGGCCGACGGCTGGACGCCGACCCCGTACTCACCCGACTTCGACGCGGGTTCGGCCGGACCGCTGCGGGAGCGCCTGGCCGGCAACGGGCGCACCGTCGCGGTGGCACCCACGTGTCCGGTGGCGATCGGCGCGGACCTGAGTGCGCTGTGGGAACTGGAGCGCGGCTGGTCCGCGCTGTACCTCGGCGGCATGGGCGAGTTCTACGCGACCGCGGCCCGGGCCATGGGGCAGGACGCGATGGTGGAGCGGATCCGCGAGCGCTGGGCGGCCGGTGACCGACGTGCCGCCAAGGCCGCGGTGGGCGACGACTACGCCGACGCCATCGGGCTTTTCGGGTCGGCCACCCGCATCGGCGAGCGGGCTGCACGCTACGTCGCGGCCGGGGTGGACGAGTTGGTGCTCGAACTGCGCAAGCCGGACCTCGAGGACCAGCTCGCCGACCTGCGTGCGGTGCGGGAGGCGTTGTCGTGACGAGGAGGTGCGATGCAGTCGGGTGAGTTCACCGAGCTCACGTACGCGGTGAACGCGGGTGTGGCCACCGTGACGCTGAACCGGCCGGACCGGCGCAACGCCTGGTCGGGCCGCACGGCGGTGGAGTACCGCTGGGCGCTGCATTATGCGGACATCGACCCAACAGTGCGGGTGGTGGTGCTCGCCGGAGCCGGCCGCGACTTCTGCATCGGCGCCGACTCGGGCGCGTTGGATGCCATCACCTCGGCCGACGGCGCCTACACACCGGCGAAGCTGCCACTGCCGCCTTACCCCGACGGCGCGCCCAACGGCATGCAGCGCAATCACCTGATGCCGTTGCTGATCTCGACCCCGGTCATCGCCGTGCTGCACGGCGCCTGCGCCGGAGCGGGCTTCGTGCTCGCCACCTACGCCGACTTCCGATTCGCCGCCAAGGACGCCCAGATCACCACCTCGTTCGCCAAGCTCGGCCTGCCCGCGGAGTACGGCATCGGGTGGCTGCTACCCCGCCAGATCGGGCTGATCAACGCCGCGCAGCTGCTGTACACCGCCGAGGTCTGCGACGGCGACCGGGCCCGCGAGCTGGGCTGGGTGCAGCAGGTACACGACGCCGACGCGGTGCTGCCCGCCGCGCAGTCCTTTGCCCACGAGTTGGCCCGGCACAGTTCGGGAGAGTCACTGCGCATGATGAAGCGTCAGTTGATGGTGGACGCCTGGGGGTCGTTCGACGACGCCTACACCCGCTCCGTCGAGGACATGAACGCGGCCCTGAAACACCCCGACATGCGGGAGGGATTGGCGGCGCTGACGGAGAAGCGGCCGACGGATTTCCTGCGCGGTCGGTAATCAGCGGTTATTCAGCCCGAGGAACACGAGGTCCTGCAGCGTGCTCGGCAGATTTCGAATGGTCACCGCGCCGCCCAGGCGTCGCGGGATGGTTACCACGCGCGCGTCGCGTTCCACGGCGTCGGTGAGTTGACGGGCCACGTCCGCAGGCGTCAGCACCGGCAGCACCCGGGCCAGCCGTGCAGACACCGCGGCGATCTTCTTCGACTGCCGGGCCTGCTCCATCATGTGCGTCCCGGCCACCTCACCGAAGGTGGCCAGCGTGGTGCGCACGCCGGTGCCCTTCAGATCGCGCTGCAGCACCGAGGTGTAGTGGTGCAACGCCGCCTTGCTGGCCCCGTAGAGCGCCAACTCCGGCACCGCGCTGACCGCGGCCAGCGTGGACACGTTCACCAGGTGGCCGCGGCGGCGGGCGATCATGCCGGGCAACGCCTGCCGGCACAGTTCCATCGGCGCGACCGCGTTCACGTCCATCAGCAACTTGGCGTTGCCCGCTACCGCATCCTGGGCGGGCGAGACAGCGGTGAGCGCGGCGTTGTTCACCAGCACGTCCAGCGGTCCCAGCCCGGACTCCACCTCGGCCAGCAGATTGCGCAGCCGATCCGGATCGGCCAGATCGGCGACCACCGGGCGGGCCCCGAGTTCCTCCGCCACCGAGGTCACTCGCTCTTTGTCCCGACCCAGCACGGTGAGTCGAGCGCCGCGCCGGCCGAACTCGCGGGCGATCTCCACCCCGATCCCGTGCGAGGCTCCGGTGATCAGCGCGTGCGCCCCGGCCAGTTGCACGGCGCCCTCCTCAAACTGTGGTGGCCCTCAACGGCTTACCGCTATATTAGGTAGCGATTTATGGCTGCGGGAAGGGTATCGACTCGATGAGCGAGGACGCGGCACTGCAGCGCTACCAGGAGCAGCTCGACGACGAGCTGTGCACGTGGCCGCGCGAGCCCGCCCTGTACACCCGGGCCAACGCCAACGACCAGTGGCCGCGCCCGATCACCCCGCTGACCCAGGACCTCATCGCGCTGCCGCAGGAACGTGGCCTCGGCGTCGCGTTCGCCGACGAGCTCGGCGTCGCGCCCGACCACGGCCCGTGGACGTGGAACGCGGTGTTCTACGGCTGGTACACCTACGCCGTCGAACCGGCCGCGGCCATGGCCGACAACCTGCCCGGCTACTCACGCACCGGCGTCTACGGCGACTACTTCGGGGTGGTCGAGGACCCGGACGCGCCGAAGACCGCCGCCGGCAAGGGTGCCGGGCCGCTGACCCTGGCGAGGATCGGCATCAACTTCGTCCGTGCATTGCGCAGCTATCCCAAACGTTCGCAGCGCTACCGCGCCGAGGCGCACGCCCGGCTGCGCCGCGACCTCGCCCGCGACTGGACCGCCGCCGCCGATGCCGAACTCACCGACCGGCTGCGCGCCCACCATGACGAGGCCGTGCGTTACCGGGTGCCGCACGTGCTGGCCAGCGTCATCTCCGCACCGCTGTTCAAACAGGTCAACGAAACCGCCGCGAAGTTCGCCGGTCCCGGTGCCACCGGCATGGTCACCGCTGCGGTCACCGGCCTGGGCGGCATCCACATGCAGGAGGCCACCGCCGCGCTCGGGAAGGTCGCCCGTGGCCGGACGACCCGCGCGGATTTCCTCGACCAATTCGGCTTCCGGGGCTTCAACGAGTTCGAACTCGCCGCCAGGCCGTGGCGCGACGACCCGACCACCGTGGACCGGCTGGTCGCCGGTGCCGCCGTGGGCGACCGCGCCGAGCAGACCGCGAAGACCCGCGCGGAGGCGCGGGCCGCGCTGCAGCAGAAGGCCGGGCGACGCTGGTTGATGTTCGGTCGGCTGCTCACCATGGCCGAGACGCACATTCGCTGGCGGGAGAACGGCAAGGTGCCGATGGCCCTGGCCACCCACTCGATCCGGCTGATCGTGCGGGAGTCCGGCCGCCGGCTGGCCGCGGCGGGTCGGTTGGCCGGCGCCGACGAAGTGTACTTTCTGCGGCTTGCCGAACTGCTCGACGAACTCGACGGCCACCCGGTGCCCGACCTCGCCGAGCGCATCGCCCGCCGCCGGCGCAACCACGAGCTCGCCGCGGATCTGCCGCTGCCGGAGATGATCGACGCCAAGCACGGCGCCATCTCGGTGATCGCCGCGGAACGCTGGCGGTCCCTCGGTGTGCTGCCGCCGGCGGCGTCGCAGACGGCGAGCGACCGCCTGGTCGGCGCGGCCGGGTCGCCGGGCCGGGTCACCGGCCGTGCCCGCATCGTCGCCGACCCCGACGCGGTCGAACTCGACGACGGGGACGTGATCGTGGCCTACGGCACCGACCCCGCGTGGACCGCGCTGTTCTTCCAGGCCGCCGCCGTCGTGGTGGACGTCGGCGGCCCCATGTCGCACTCCGCGATCGCCGCCCGGGAGATCGGCATCCCGTGCGTGGTCAACGTCAAGCACGGCACCACGCTGATCCAGGAGGGTCAGCAGATCACCGTGGACGGCGACACCGGCGAGGTGCTGATCGCCTCGGCGGCATCAGCGGCCTGACGCTGCCTCAGTCCGCCGGTTCGGGGTCGCGCCACTGCTGCAGCGCGTCCACCGAGGGCACCACGTAGTAGGCCCCGGTCAGCGGCGTGGTGTACCGGGTGAGCGCATCCCGCACCCCGTCACCGACGCCGGCCATCCGCTCGAGCATCAGGTGCAGCACCCGCTGGCGTGCGCAGAAACCGACGAACATGGTGCCGTGGTCGGTGACACCGCCGTAGGGGGTGTTGCGGCGGAAGATCTCCAGCTCCACGCCGTTCTCCTCGATCACGTTGCGCGCCACGTGCGAGTCCGGTGGCATCTCGGTCTCGTCCAGCTCGATGCTGTCGGTCTTGGTGCGCCCGATCACCAGCTCCTGGGCGCGGGTTTCCAGGGCAAGCCACGCGGTGTCGTGGGTCCACTGCTGCACCAGCACCACGCTGCAGCCGGCGCCCGGTTCGCCGTCCGGCACCGCGACCACACCCGGCGCGTCGACAAGTGGCGGATTCTCCGTGCCGTCGATGAAGCCGGTAAGGTCGCGCAGCCGGCGATAGGGCCAGCCGTTCACCTCGGTCACCGGGTGCGCCACGGATGCCACGTCGTTCAGCGCGGACATCGCGACGTCGAAGACCAGATCCTGCGTCGGACCGGAGACCCACACCCAGGCATCGTGCTGGGTGGCAGGCATGGTGAACCCGTCCGGGCCGACGACCGGTGCGAGGAAATCCCGCACGCCGAAGGCATCCGCCGGAGCCGCCGCCGCCCACAACGACGGGCGGATGCCAATGACCACATTGGCGCCGCCCAGGGTCGCCGCCGGCTCGTCGAAGTTCGCCAGCGCGTGTACCAACGCCACCGGATCCGCGCCGGACGCCAGGTCGAACTCCAGATAGGACTGCGCCGCGGTGCCGAGCGCGAAGATGCCGGGCTGAGGAGTCACCGCGTCATCAAATCAGGTCACCAGGTGCCGGCTGTCGATCCTCCGTCCACGGTCATGATCGAGCCGGTGACGTAGCCGGAGTCGGTCAGGTACTGCACCGCGTTCACCACGTCCTGCGGCACGCCGGTCTTGCCGTTGGGCGCGAACGTGCGCAGGAACGCCCAGGTGCCCTCGTCCCGCGGGAACATCGGGGTGTCGATGACGCCCGGCGCCACCGCGTTGACCTGGACCCCGGTCTGCGCCAACTCGATGGCCAGCGCCTGCACCGCGTGATTGAGACCGCCCTTGACCAGCGCGGTCATCGAGCACGGCAGCTTGGCGTTCGGCTGCATGGCAATGCACGCGGTGATCGCGATGATGTGACCCGCCCCGTTCGCGGTCATGTGCTTGGCGGCGGCCTGCGCCGGATAGAAGAAGCCCCGCAGGTTGGTGTCGATGAGTGAGTTCACCTCGTCCTCGGTGAACTCGGTGATCGGCTTGCCGATGAAGACGCCGGCATTGGCGATGAGTACGTCCACCCGGCCGAACGCCTCGATCGCCCGGTCGAACAGCGTGGTGGCGGTCTGCGGCCTGCCGATGTCCCCCTCGACCAGCAGGAAGTTCTCCGGGCTGCCGATGGAGGCCGCGGCCTCCTGCAACCGGGCCATGGTGCGGGCGTTGCCGACCACGTTGTCCCCGCGCTTGAGGTAGGCCTCGGCCAGCGCCAGTCCGATGCCGCTGGACGCTCCGGTCACGATGACCGTCTTGGCTGACGTCATGTCAGATCACCCTTCTGCTGCGGTCAACGGGTCATAGTCCGGGTTCTGCAGCAGCGCGTGCAGCGCCTTGCGTCGCACGCCCATGTTGCCGCCGGAGAACAGCGGCAACACCAGTGCGTCCTGCAGCAGCCCGTTGAGCGGGTCGAGGTCGTCATAGCTGTCCACGCCGACCACCCGCATCAACTCGGTGATCACCCGCACCGCGGTTTCCGAGCCGAAGATCTTCGAGTAGTTCGCCAGTTCGGCGGTGGCCGGGTGCCCGGCGTCCACCGCGGCGCAGGCCCGCAGGGCCAGTGATCGCGCCGCCTCGATGTTCATCTTGGCGTCGGCCAGTGCGTAGCCGACCGCTTGGTGAGCGAGGATCGGCGCGGTGCCGCCGCGGTGCTCGGTCCTTGCGAAGCGCAACGTGTGGTCGAACGCCGCGCGCATCAGTGCCACGCTGAGGATGCCGACGAGCGCGGTCGCGCCGGTGAAGGCGGCCCCGGCCAACCTCAGGCCACCGCCCTGTTCACCGAGCAGGTTCTCCTCCGGCGCGGCGAGGTCGTGCAAGGAGAACTCCGGCAACAGGTGACAGCGATAACCGGGGGAGTCGATCACCCGGTCCAGCGTGACGCCGGAGGTCGGCCTCTCCACCGCGATCATCGAGATGCCCAGCCCCGGCGCAGCGTCGGGGTCGGTGCGGGCGACGATGCACAGCAGGTCGGCGCCGTCGCGCTGCCAGCCGGTCGCCGAGGACACCCACTTCTTGCGGCCGTTGATCAGCCATTGCCCGTCGACCCGCACCGCCCGGGTGCGTACGCCCTCGCCCGGCGGCGGCGAGGCGGGGTTCGCGCTGCCGCCGGGCTCGGTGGAACAGAACGCGGCCAGCGGCGCCCCGGTGGTCTCCAGGAACGGGGCCAGCATTCGCTTGCGCTGCTCGGGTGAGCCGCCCACCAACACCGGCTGGCACCCGAGCACCGTGGCCAGCAGCGTCAACGCGACGCTCGGGTTCTGGCAGTACAACTCCTCCATCAGCACCGCGGTGTCGAGCAGGCCCTCGTTCTCGCCGCCGTCCGAGGTGGGGATGCACGCACGCAAAAACCCGTCGGCGACCAGACGCTGGTACGCGGGCTTGGTGGCGAGGAACCGCTCCTCGGGCGTGGGCAATCGTTCCGCGGTGGTCTTCGCGTCGCGGAGTACATCCCGGGCGAAGGTCCGGGCTTTCCCGCGCAGCGCACGTTGCCGGTCGGTGAGGTCGATCGTCACCTGTTCAGTCTCGGCACGAACGGCGGCGCCGGCTCGAACGATTCTGCGTCCGCGGTGGAACGAGACTGCACCCCGCACGGACACCGGGCATTCATCTGCGGGATAGCCAACTCCCGGGTTGTCGAAAGCTCGGGGCCGGCGCAGGGACAGCTGTGCCGGGCAGGCTGCCTGCATGATTCGATCCCGAACGCTCGACATGTCCCGATTCACCCGCCGCGCGGCCGCGTGTGCCGCATTCGGTGTCCTGGTCCTGACCCTGTCCGCGTGCGGGTCGCAGCAGAGTGCCGGCACCGCAGCGGCACCCGCGCCTGCGGCGAGTACCGTCGACCCCTCTCTGCAGCCCACCCCGGACGCCACGCCCGGCCCGACGGGCACCGGCGCCGCGTACGAGGTGTTCCCCGCCGCGGTGCCCGCCGACAACTGGGAGATCACCGACGCCGCGCGTAAGGACGACCCGGCGACCGTCGACGACCTGCAAGAGGTGGCGGGCCTGGACTGGTCGGCGCAGTACCAGGACGGCAGCGTCGACGACGAGACCACGGCGCCCTACGTCATGGTCTCCGGCTACAGCGCCACCTTCGACGACGTGGTCAACGACGTCGCGGGCGACGGCGCGCAGAAGACCACCGGTGATGTCAACGGCCACAAGGCGGCCTGGGGCACGCTGACCGGGGCGGACGCCGGCGACACCAACACCTTCGTGATCTTCGAACAGACTCCCGGCCACGCCGTGGAGTTGGACGGCGCGAACCTGACCGTGGACACCCTGAAGACCTACGCGGGCATGCTGCAGCCCGCCTCCGAGCAGGACTGGGCGCAGGTGCACGCCAATGCGGCCACCAACGACGACGACAGCGACGCCACCGACGACCCGGAGCCGGACGGCTCCACTACCGATCAGTAAACGGAGGCGGGCGGCCGCGGCAGCGGAATCACCTCGACGGTGGGGTGGGAGGGCCCGAGCGGCCCGCAGTACCGCACTGCACAAGCTCCGGGTGGCAGCGGGGATTGCGGTGAAACAGCGGCGGCGCCCGCCGCCGTCGGCGTCAGCACGACGGTGGCCAGCGCAACAGCTGCGACCCATCTCATGCCTGTCGCATACCCCTGAAGACGGTCGACCACACCGATCCCGGTCAGCTCTCGGTAACCGCCATCTGGTCGGAGCTGGGGAAGTCCTCCAGCGGTCCGCGTCGGTGTTCATCCCAATCCGCGAAGGTCAGGTCGCTCTGCACGTAGGCCGCGACGAGTTCGGCGGTACTGCGGATCGCCTGCACCGTGGTGCGTTCGTGTCCGTGCGTGGCGTCGGTGCCGAAGCCGACCAGTGCGGCGCGCATCTCCGCACCGGCCTCGATCGCCGCGGCCGCATCGGAGCGGTAGTAATGGAAAACATCGCGCACGTGGTCGATGTCCAGTTGCCGGCACAGCGTGGCCAGCCGGCGGGTCAGGTGGTAGTCGAACGGGCCGGTCATGTCCTGCATGGCCAGCGTCACCGCGTTCTCCCGGGACTCCTGGCCCGGCGCCACCACCGCGGTGTCAATGGAGACCATCTCGGCCACGTCCTTGTGCAGGCCGTGCGAAGCGCCCTGGCCGACCTCCTCGGCGATGGTGATCAGCAGATGGGTGGTTACCGGCAGGTCCACACCGGCCTCGACGACGGCCTTGAACGCGGCCAGTGCGGCGGCGATGCCGCCCTTGTCGTCGAGATGCCGGGACTTCACGTAGCCGCTGTTGGTGATCTCCGCTAGCGGGTGGTGCGCGACGAAGTCGCCGACCTCGATGCCCAGTGCCCGCACGTCCGCAGCGGAGTGCACCAGTTCGTCGACGCGGATTTCCACGTGCTCCCAGCCCACGCCCTGGGTGTCGACCGCCTCGCCATAGGCATGCCCGGAGGCCTTCAACGGCAACACCGTGCCGGAGTAGGACACCTGCGGGTCGTCGGTGAAGATGGTGACCCGCGCGCCCTCGGAGAACCGGGCGCTGTGCGAGCCGATCGGCTCCGGTTGCAGTCGGCCGTCGACCTTGATCCGCCGCACCGACATGCCGATGGTGTCCGCGTGCACCACCACCGCGCGGGCGGGCACCGTGCGCAGCCCGCGCAGCGTGGCCAACAGGGCGCCGCGCCGGGTCAGCTCGAACGGGATCTTCAGCTCGGTCAGAGTTTCCCCGAGGAACTGCATGATCTGGTCGGTTCGACCGGTGGGGCTGGGGATCTCCAGCAGAGCGAGCAGGATGTTCCGCATCCATGTCTCGTCGACGGGCAGTCTTTCGACGTCGCTCACCCGATCGCCTGCACCAGGTGATCCGCGCCCTTGCCGGTCAGCCCCGGGTCCCAGGGTTGCGGCAACGGACGGGTGGCCGGGAACAACAGGTCGATGAACCGGGCCGCGGTGGGTTGCGGCTCGTGGTTGGCCAGGCCGGGGCGCTCGTTGGCCTCGATGAAGTAGAAATCCGGACCATCCACCCGGGGCACCATCAGATCCAATCCGACCACCGGGATGTCCAGCACCTGCGCGGCCCGTCGCGCGGCGGTGGCCAGCTCGGGGTGCAGCATCTCGGTGACGTCGTGGATGGTCCCGCCGGTATGCAGGTTAGCCGTGCGGCGCACGGTGAGCTGATGATCGGCGGGTAGCACGTCGTTCATCTCCCACCCCGCCGCCGCCACCACCGCGCGGCAGGCGTCGTCGATCGGGATCCGGGACTCACCGCCGGTGGCCGCCGCGCGGCGGCGGCTCTGCGCTGCGATCAATTCCCGCACGGTGTGCCGGCCGGTACCGGTCACCCGGGCCGGGCGACGCACCGCCGCGGCGACCACCTCGGAATCGATCACCACCACGCGCAGGTCCTGGCCCGCGACCAGTTCCTCGATCAGCACGTCCGGGCAGTGCTGCCGGGCCTCGGCCACCGCCGATGCGAGCTCCGGCGGGGTGCGCACGCCGACGGAGATGCCGCGGCCCTGCTCACCGCGGGCGGGCTTGACCACGACCTCGCCGACCGCGGCGAGGAATGCCTCGTCCGCAGCGACGTCCTCCGGCGGGCCGGCCGAGCGGCCACGGGGCACCGGAAGTCCGGCGTCGGAGAGAATGCGCCGGGTCACCCGCTTGTCGTCACAGCGGCTCATCGCCACCGCACTGGTCAGTTCGGACAGCGACTCGCGAGTCAGCACCCGCCGCCCGCCGTGGGTCAACCGCAGCTCGCCCCATTGCGGGTCGAGCACCTCGACGTGGATGCCGCGCCGGATCGCCTCGTCGGCGATGATCCGCGCGTACGGGTTGCACCGGGCCAGGTCATCGGCGGCCGGCACGAACAACGGCTCGTTGATCGGATTCTTGCGTTTCACGCAGAACACCTGCGCGCGGCTGAAACCCAGCTTCTCGTACAGCGCGATGGCCGGGGCGTTGTTGTACAGCACCGACAGGTCCAGGTGCGCGGCCCCCGCCGTGGCCAGTCGCTCGGCCAGCGCTACTACCAGGGCCTCCCCGACGCCGGGTCGCTGCGACTGCGGGTCCACTGCCAGGCACCACAAGCTGGACCCGGCTTCGGGATCGCCGAAGGCTGCCCGGTGATCGACGCCGGTCACCGTGCCCAACAACCGTCCGGTACCGGCCTCCTCGGCGACCAGATAGGTGAAGACATCGCTGCGTTGATTGGCGATCAATGTCTGCGGGTCGACGGTGAGCATGCCGGCGCCGGCGTAGAGCCGGTTGACCGCGTCGGCGTCGGCCGGCCCCGCCAGCTCGCGCACCCGGATGCCCTGCGTGTCGGGCAGCGCCGGGCGAACCTCGGCGGACAGCGGGAGTCGGTAGGTCACCGACGGATCGATGAACAGTTCGTCGGGCGCCAGGCCGACCAGGACCTGCGGTTCGTGCACGTACATGCAGATGTCGCGACGGCCGGGCGCCTCCCGACGCAGTACCGCCAACAGGTCGGTGTGATCGGTGAAGGTGTGGCCCATGATCAGCCGGCCCCACCCGCATTCCAACGCGACGTCAGATGCCATGGGCCTGCAACCACATCTCGAGCAGTCCGAGTTGCCAAAGTCTGTTGCCGCGCAGCGGTGTCAGCTCGGCATTGGGGTCGGCGAAGTGGTGGCGTAGCTCCGTGCTGGTGAACAGGGCGCGGTCCCGCGCGGCTTGCGTGTGCAGCGCATCGCGGACGAGTTCCAGCACCGGGCCGGACAGGTGCTTGAGGGCGGGTACCGGGAAATAGCCCTTGGGGCGATCGATCACCGCGTCCGGGATCACCCGGCGGGCGGCCTCCTTGAGCACACCCTTGCCGTCGTCGGCCAACTTGAGCTCGGGCGGGCAGGTCGCCGCCAGTTCGACCAGTTCGTGGTCCAGGAACGGCACCCGGGCCTCCAACCCCGCTGCCATCGTCATGTTGTCCACCCGTTTGACCGGGTCGTCGACCAGCATGACCGTGGTGTCGCAACGCAACGCCTGATCCACCGGCCCGTCCGCGCCCGGACGGGCGAAGTGCGCCTCGATGAACTCCCGGCTGACGTCGTGCGGCAACCGATAGTCCTCGCCGACCGCGGCGTTGCGGGCGGCGGAGTCGGCGTCGAAGAACGCGGTCGCGTAGGTGCCCACCGGGTCCCGGCCGGCGTGTTGCATCGGGGGGTACCAGTGGTAGCCGGCGAACACCTCATCGGCACCCTGGCCGGACTGCACCACCTTGACGTGGCGAGCGACCTCCCGGGAGAGCAGGTAGAAGGCCACCGCGTCGTGGCTGACCATCGGTTCGCTCATCGCCGCGATGGCCCGGGGCAGCGCCGGGAGCATGTCATCGGTGGGCACCCGGATCTGGTGGTGGTCGGTGCCGAATTCGCGGGCGATGACGTCGGAGTACTTGAATTCGTCGCCGTCCTCGCCGCCGGCGGCCTCGAAGCCGATGCTGAAGGTGGCCAGCCCGGTCTGTCCCTCCTCCGCGAGCAGACCCACCACCAAACTGGAGTCCAGCCCGCCGGACAGCAGCACGCCGACCGGCACGTCGGCCACCAGTCGGCGGCGCACGGCGGTACGCACCGCGTCGAGCACTGCGTCCTGCCAGTCCCGGGCGCTCCAGCCCGCCCGGTCCGCCACCCGGGTGAACGACGGTGTCCAGTACTCCCGCTCGCGCAGCGTGCCGTCGGACTCGAAGATCAGCATGGTGGCCGGCGGTATCTTCCGTACGCCCAGCAGGATGGTGCGCGGCGCGGGCACGATGCTGTGGAAGGTCAGGTAGTGGTGCAGCGCGATGGGGTCGATGTCGGTGTTCACCCCGCCGCCGGCCAACAGCGCGGGCAATGTGGAGGCGAATCGGACCCGCCCCGGGCGTTCGCTGAGATAGAGGGGTTTGATGCCCAGGCGGTCGCGGACCAGCAGGGTACGACCGGTATCGCGGTCGGCAATGCAGATCGCGAACATGCCGGCCAGCCGATCGACGAAGTCCTCGCCCCAGGCCCGGTACGCCTTCGCGATCACCTCGGTGTCACTGCTGGAGAAGAACCGGAAGCCGGCCTGCTGCAGTTCCTCGCGCAGTTGCCGGTAGTTGTAGATGCAGCCGTTGAAGACCACGGTCACGCCGAGTTCGGCATCGACCATCGGCTGGGCCCCGGCCTCGGACAGGTCGATGATCTTCAGGCGCCGATGCGCCAACGCGATGCGGTCGTTGGACCAGCTCCCCGCCGCGTCCGGGCCGCGATCACCCATGGTCGCTGCCATGCGCGCCACCGCGACCAGGTCAGGCGAGCCTCCACGCGGGCATAGTTCGCCGGCAAATCCACACATTGCCGGCACCTACCCGGCCGGCGGCGCTCACACCCCTCGGGCATCATGAACTTTATGACTGCCGGGCGCACGGCCGTGCGCACCTGTCCGCTGTGCGAGGCCACCTGCGGGTTGGAGATCACCCTGCGGCCGCGCACCGACGGCGGTGAGGAGGTCGTGCGGGTCCGCGGTGATCGGGCCGACGTGTTCAGTCGCGGCTTCATCTGTCCCAAGGGTTCGACATTGGGCCAGTTGCATGACGATCCCGACCGGCTACGCCAACCGCTGGTCCGCGACGAGCACGGGCAGCTGGTTGAGGCGTCCTGGGCCCGGGCGTGGACCGCGGTGGACCGCGGGCTGCGCAGCGTCATCTCCCGGCACGGACGCGAGGCGGTGGGCCTGTTCTTCGGCAACCCGACCGCGCACAACCTCGGTCCGATGCTCTATCTGCGCCACCTGGCGCGCTCGGTCGGCTCGCCGCACCTGTACTCGGCATCGACGCTCGACCAGCGGCCGAAGGAGATAGCGGCGGCGCTCATGTTCGGTTCCAACGCCACGGTGCCCGTGCCCGACGTGGACCGCACGGATTTCCTGCTGGTACTCGGGGCGAACCCGTTCGTTTCCAACGGCAGCCTGGCCACTGCCCCGGACTGGCCGGGGCGGCTGAAGTCGCTGCGCGCCCGCGGCGGGCGGCTGGTGGTCGTCGACCCACGGCGCAGCCGGACCGCGGAGCTGGCCGATTCCTGGATCCCGATCCGGCCGGGCACCGACGCGCACCTGCTGGCCGCGATCGTGCAGGTGTTGTTCGCCGAGGACCTCGTCGACCTCGGCACCGTGGCCGATCACCTGGCGGGTCTGGCGGAGGTCCGCACCGCGCTGGCGACGTTCACTCCCGAAGCGGTGGCCGGGGCGACCGGGGTGGCCGCGGCCACCACCCGCGAGCTGGCCCGGCAGTTGGCCGCGGCACCGACCGCGGCGGTGTACGGGCGGATCGGCACCACGACCCAGACCTTCGGCACGCTGGCCAGCTGGCTGGTCGACGTGCTGAACACGCTCACCGGCAATCTGGACCGCCCCGGCGGGGTGATGTTTCCCAAGCCCGCGCTGGGCTCGCCCAACACCCGCGGTCCCGGCGGCCGCGGACCGGGCACCGTGATTCATCGGCGGCACACCCGGGTGCGCGGCCTGCCCGAGTCCTTCGGTGAGTTCCCGGCGCCGGCGCTGGCCGAGGAGATCGACACCCCCGGCGCCGGGCAGATCCGGGCGCTGGTCACCGTGGCCGGAAACCCCGTGGTGTCCGCGCCCAACGCGCAGCGGCTGGATGCCGCCCTGGCCGGGTTGGACTTCCTGGTCGCGGTGGACGTCTACGTGAACGAGACGACCCGGCACGCCGACGTGATCCTGCCGGTGCCCTCGACGCTGGAGAAGGAGCACTACGACGTGTTCCTTTATCCGTTCGCGCTGCGCAACGTGGCGAACTGGTCCGAGGCGGTGCTGGCCAAGCCGGTGGGACAGCCCGAGGAATGGGAGGTGATCGCCAAGCTGGCGCTGATCGCCGAGGGCAAGGACCCGGACGCCGACCCCGCCGAGTTCGACGACGCCACCTATGCCTCCCTGGCCCGCCACGCACCGCCGGATGTCCTCGAGGCCGTGGCCGCCACCGGCCGCCGCGGCCCGGCCCGCACCATCGACCTGCTGCTGCGCACCGGTCCGTACGGGCTGAGCCTGGACGAGCTGCTGGCCAACCCGCACGGCATCGACCTGGGTCCCCTGCAGCCGCGGCTGCCCGAGGCGTTGCGCACGCCGAGCGGCTGCATCGAACTGGCGCCGCCGCTGCTCCTGGCCGACATGGACCGCCTGCGCGCGGACCTGCACGCCGACACCGCGGTCCGGCCGCTGCTGCTCATCGGCCGCCGCCACCTACGCAGCAACAACTCCTGGATGCACAACCTGCCCGCGTTGATGAAGGGCAGCCTGCGGTGCACGGTGTTGGTGCACCCCGAGGATGCCGCGCGGCACGGCCTGGTCGACGGTGAACTCGCCCGGGTGGCCGGGCGGGTAGGTGACGTGCTGTTGCCGGTGGAGATCACCGACGACATCAGCCCCGGCGTGGTGAGCATCCCGCACGGCTGGGGCCACGACGCCCCGGAGGTGCGGCTGCGAGTGGCCGGCCGCAACGCCGGCGTGAACAGCAACGTGCTCGCCGATGAGCAGGTGGTTGAGCCGATCAGCGGCAACGCGGTGTTCAACGGCATCCCGGTGACCGTGACCCACGTCGGCGGGCGGCTGCCCACCCCCCGTCCTGACGGGATCTCAGAAACGTTCCCCGCCGCCGTGGACTGAGGATCAGCCGGCGGAGGACTCGCCGCCGAGGATCCGGCGCAGACCGTGGAGGAACTGGTCCTCGTTGGGCGGGGTCGCGAGCAGATCGGCGATCTGCGTGGTGTGCGGGTAGGCCGTGGGGTCCAGGTCGGCGATCCAGCGCGCCCGGGGCCGTCCCGGTCCGCCCGGCCCGGCGAGGGCGAGTTGGGCGAAGCCGCTGGTGTAGGTGCCCAGCGCGCGTTGCAGCTCGAACGCTTCGGTGGGCTCGAAGCCGGCCTCGGCCAGGCGCGCGAGCACGGACTCCAGGATCTCGGCCCTGGCCCGCCCGAACGCGGGGGAGTTGGCGATCAGCCGGGTGACCTCACCATGTCCGACCAGGCGGCGGTAGATCGCCACGTGTAGGTCTTCCAGCGCGTCGGCCGGCGGCTGTTCCGGCGCCGTGGTCGGCAGGTCCGCGAACAGCAGATCGGGCAACATGTTGACGATCTCGTCCTTGGATTCGGCATACCCGTACAGCGTCATCGCGCCCACGCCGAGCTCGGCCGCGAGGCGGTTCATGGTCAGCGCCGCGCCGCCCTCGGCGTCGACGAGATCGAAGGCTGCCCGGGCGATCTGATCCCGCGTCAGCAGGGCCGGTCGGCCACGGCGGGTGCGCTCCACTACTGGTCGCGGTCCCGCCACGCGGCGACCAGCTTCGCGTTCTGCGCCGGGGTGCTGCCGTAGGTGACGATCTCGTCGGCGCCCGCGTCGATGAACCGGCGCAGGTTGCTCACGCACTCGTCCACGGTGCCGAAGGCACTGCAGTCCGCCATGTATTCGTCGGGAATCTGGGCGGCGACGTCGAGCATCTGATGGCGTTGGAACTCGCGGTCGGCGATCTGGGTGATGTCCGCGAACTTCTTGTGGTTGCGGATCTTGTCCAGGATCGCGGGGTCCCAACCGTTGGCCGCGCACACCGCTTCGCCATAGCCGGGGTAGACGAGATAGGTGACCATGCGGCCGTGCGCGATCGCCCGGGTCTCGTAGTCGGACAGATCCGGCGCGGTGACGACCAGCGCGCCCACCCGGATCTCCGACGGGTCGCGGCCGATCTTGGCGCAGGCGTCGACGATGCGCTGCTTGGCCGCGGCGATCGCGGTGGGGTTCATCATCGGGATGAGGATGACGCCGTCGCACTTCTCCGCCGCGAATTGGGCACCGCGCGGGTGGCAGAACCCGCCGAACCAGACCGGGGGCGGGTTGCCGTGATAGGCCTCGGCGAACGACATGTCCTCGAAGGTGCCCACCGGTCCGTCGTAGTCCACGTGCTTGCCCGCCCACAGCTGCCGCAGAATGTCGACGTAGTCGTCCATCTGACGGTACGTCGCCATCTCGATGCCGCTGCCCTTGAAATATCCGTTCTCGCCGCGTCCGAGCCCCAGCACGAATCGCTCGCCGTAGCAGCACTGCATGGTGGCGGCCATCGCCGCGAGCGTCCAGGGGTGCCGGGTGGTCGGGTCGACGGTCCCGGTGCACACCTCGAGCCGCGAGGTCCGGGCCGCGATCCCGGACAGGATGACGTCGGCCCACTTGATGTCGATGCGCTCGGACAGCCACACCCGGCGAAAGCCGAGACGTTCGGCCTCCACGCCGTCCTCGATGCCCTGCGCCGGAGTGCGGGACACCGTCTCGTACTCGCTGTCCTCGCGCTGCGAGGTCACTGCACCGGCGATGATGAAGGCGCTCATGTCCTCCGCGACGGGGGCGAGCTCTGTCATCTGATGCTCCTTCAGAGAAGTACGGATGCGGCGGACAGGTCGGCGGCCAGGGCGGCGGACCGGGCGACCAGGGCGGCGAACATGGCGTCGCCGCGCTCGGACTGTTGCAGGGTCAGCGACATCGGGACGCCGAGCAGCAGCGGCCACAGCACACCGGCGGCCACACTCGCGACGGCGTCGTCGCGACTGAACCCGGTGACCCCGCCCGCGAGCAGGCACTGGTGCCAACCCGTGATCAGGTCGTCCTGCTGGGCGCGGCGGGTGTCCGGGTCCATGCTGGTGGCCAGCCAGATCGCCACGTCGATGCCGGGCGGCCCGAGCCGCAGCCCCTGCCAGTCCAGGATCGTCGCGGCCAGGGCGTCGCCATCCGGCGCGAACAGCACGTTGTCCAGCCGGAAGTCCCCGTGGGTGACGACCAGCGGGCCCTGCCAGGCGCGCGCCGGGTAGGTCGCGCCGAGCGGGCAGAGCTGTTCGATCAGGGCAACCGCGTCCGGCGACAGGTGCGGCGCGAAGCGCGCCAGGAACGGCTCGACGGCGCCGGCGACGGTGTCGAAGAGCATCTGGGTCCGCGCCGGTGCCGACAGCCACGCCGGCTCGCGCAGGTCCGGGGTGTCCCACAGGTCGGCCTGCAGCCGGGCGATTTCGGCCAGTGCCGCGCGGTTCTGCGCGGAGGAGGAGCCGGCCATCATGTCCCCGACCTGCCAACTGCCGGTGAGGTCCTCCAGGACCAGCGTGACCCGGCCGGTGCCGGGTTCGAACGAGGTCCAGTACGGGCGCGGCACACGCATCGACGTGCGTGGCGCGATCTCTTGGTAAAAGCGCACCTCGCCCTCGTAGGCGCCCATCGCGACGCCGAGCCCGCGGCTTCCGGGGTCGTGCGAGGGCAGCTTGATGATGACCGAGGCCGGTCCCTCTCCGCCGTCGTAGGTCAGTTCGGCCCGGCCGACCAAGCCCAACTGGCCGGTGCCGTAGAGGGCGGCAGTCGCGGTGGTCACCGTGGTCTCCGGCTTGATCGCGCCGCCGTCGTGCAGCGCGGCGGTGAACCATTGCGGGGTCAGGTCCGCGAGGGAGTCGGCGAGCGTCGCAGTCATGGCGGCCTCCTCAGCCCAGCATTCGGCGGCTGATCGGCAGCCACACCGACGTCGGCAGGTGCCGGCAGATCCAGGTGAAGACCCGCGCCTGCGGCAGTGGGCAGACCTTGCGTTGGCCCTTCTCCAGCGCGGTCAGGCCGGCGGTGGCGCATTGCTCGGCGCTGGCCAGCATGAACCTCGGCTGGCGCTTCTCCTGCCGGGCTGCCTCGGCCACCGCGGAGAACTCGGTGGCCACCGCGGCCGGCGCGAGCACCGAGACGGTGACCCCGTGCGGCTTGAGCTCACAGTGCAGTGCCTCGCCGAGAGACGAAACCGCTGCTTTGGTCGCGGCGTACGGCGCGAAGCTCGGCATCGGTTGGTCACCGGCCATCGAGGACACGAACAGCACCGCGCCGCGGCGGCGGGCCACCATCGCCGGGGTGAGCGCTCGGGCCAGTGTCATCGTGGACTCGACGTTGGTCCGCACCATCTGCAGGATGCGGTCCGGGTCGTTGTCCAGGTAGGGCCCGACCATTCCGAACCCCGCGCACAGCGCGAGCACCTCGACATCGACGTCGAGCGCTTCGAGTTCGCGCAGCATCCGGTCCCGGTCGGCGGCATCGGCCAGGTCGCAGACCAGCACGTCGGCCCGCACCCCGGATTTCTCGCGTAGTTCGGCCGCGAGTTTCTCCAGGCGCTCGCGCCGACGGGCCACCACCACCACCCGGTGGCCGCGCTGTGCCAGGCCCCGGGCCAGGGCTTCGCCGATGCCCGAGGAGGCCCCGGTGACCAGGGCCGCGGATCCGTTGCTCGGTGCCGGAAGAGTCATGCCGTCGGTCCCTGCTGGTGAATTACCGTAGGACGTACGGAATTTCGGATGCACGAACCATAGGGCGGCGGTAGAACGGCGTCAATCCCTATGTCGGGCGTCGAATCGGCCCGTTGACGGCCGCGCGGCCGGCGCTCCCACCGCGCGGCGGGCCTTGCCCAGGGACCGGTCGAGACGACCCGGATCGTCGCCGAACGCTTGGCACAGGTTCCGCCAGCTGCTCTCCAGCGTAGCCAGCGCGAGGTCGTCCTCGAGCAACCCGGACAGCATCAGGGCCATCAGGCCGTGGGCGGCCGACCACAGCTGTAGCGCCTGCGGCACCGGGTCGGCGGGGGCGAAGCGGCCGGCGTCGATACACCGGCGCACGCCCGCGACCAACAGATCGAAGGTGTCCAAGCCGATGTCGTCATCACCGTCGGGCTGCGGATGGTCCATGAACATGGCGCGGTAGAGGTGCGGGTTCTCCCGGGCGTTGTCGTGGTATTCGTAGCCGAGCCGGGCGAGGTCGGCCACCGGATCGTTGCTCGCCGCAACGGTGTCCAGGTGGGTCCGCAGCCGGGCGAAGCCCTCCTGTCGGACCTCCTGGCGTAGCGACTGCATGCCGCCGAAGTGGGTGTAGATGGCCATGGTGGAGGTGCCGGTCTGCTCGGCCAGGCGGCGCAGGGTCAACCCGCTCGTGCCCTCGGTGGCGACCAGCCGGGCCGCGTTCTCCAGCAGTGCGGTGCGCACGGCCGGATCGGCGGGCCTCGGACTCACTCTTGAGATTTTGCCATAGCACTGCTATAAATTCCATAGCAGTGCTATGCCATAGGAGGCGCGCCGATGACCGTGACCGCGGAAAACCCCTATCTCACCGGTACTTTCGCGCCGGTGGCGGTGGAGACCACCGCGGTGGACCTGCCGGTCACCGGGACCGTGCCGGACCATCTCGACGGCCGGTACTTGCGCAACGGACCCAACCCGGTGGCCCCGGTGGATCCCGCGCGGCACCACTGGTTCCTCGGTACGGGCATGGTGCACGGCGTCCGGCTGCGCGATGGAAAGGCGCAGTGGTACCGCAACCGGTTCGTCCGCTCGGCGGGCGTGGCCGCGGCCCTGGGTGAGCAGCCCCGGCCGGGGGCGAGCTTGCACGCCGGGTGGGACTTCCCGGCCAACACCAACGTCGTCGTGCAGAACGGTCGCACCTACGCGATCGTCGAGTCCGGGCCCCGGCCCTATGAACTGACCGATGAGCTGGAGACCAAGGGTGCCTGCGACTTCGACGGCACGCTGCCCGGCGGTTACACCGCACACCCCAAGCGCGACCCGCGCACCGGGGAACTGCACGCGGTGTCCTACTACTGGGGCTGGGGCAACAAGGTGCAGTACACCGTGCTCGACACCGACGCCCGGATCCGTCGAGTAGTGGACATCGAGGTCACCGGCAGCCCGATGATGCACGACTTCGCGCTGACGGAAAGTCACATCGTGCTGTTCGATCTGCCGTGCGTGTTCGATCTGTCCG
Organism: Sporichthyaceae bacterium; assembly: GCA_036493475.1. Lineage (NCBI taxonomy): Bacteria > Bacillati > Actinomycetota > Actinomycetes > Sporichthyales > Sporichthyaceae > Sporichthyaceae bacterium. The sequence goes on from DASXPS010000032.1 coordinate 65,721, forward strand.
CGACAGCGGGCCTGGTGCCGGCGAAACTGCGCGGCGGTCTCGGCTCGGTGGCGGCCAAGGGCGCCGGTCTGTTCATCGGGAAGCGCGCCACGCCCGCGCCGATGGCGGCGGCCATCACCGCCCGGCTGATGGGCGGGGACACCCCGCCGTTCCCCTACGCCTGGGACCCGGACTATCCGGCCCGGGTGGGCATTCTGCCGCGAGAGGGCGGCGCCGCGGATGTGCGCTGGTTCGAGGTCGAACCCTGCTACGTCTTCCATCCGCTGAACGCCTACGACGACGGAGATCGCATTGTCGTTGACGTGGTGCGGCACCCCAAGATGTTCGACGCCCACCCACTCGGCCCGGACGAGGGCGCGCCCACCCTGGACCGGTGGACGATTGACCGGGCTGCGGGCAAGGTGCTCGAGGAGCGCCTCGACGACCGTGGCCAGGAGTTCCCCCGGGTCGATGAACGGGTGGTCGGCGCCCGGCACCGCTATGGCTACGCCGTCACCTACGACGGCGTCACCGGCGACACCCTGATCCGCCACGACCTGGCCGGTGGGTCACCGCTGGTCCGGTCGTTCGGCGCCGGTCACACCGTCGGGGAGTTCGTGTTCACCCCCGACGAGGCGGACAGCGCGGAGGACCGCGGCACGCTGATGGGCTTCGTGCACGACCCCGACCGGGACGCCGCGGACCTTCTGCTGTTGGACGCCCAGACGCTCGCGACCAAGGCCGCGGTGCACCTGCCCGCCCGCGTCCCGGCCGGCTTCCACGGGAACTGGGCCCCGGCCGAATGAGCATGAGAGGTGCGTGATTTCAGGGGCGGCGGTGCCCGACCAGCGGTAGCACGGCAGCGGCGCCCGCGTCGGCCAGCAGCGCCCCGGCCACGGTCACCGTCCATCCCGTGCGCAGCATGTCGTCCACCAACAGCACCGGGCCCTCGGGCAATACGGCGCCATCGACGAGGCAGAGGCCTGCCAGCAGAGCGGCGACGCGGCCGGCCGACGCGACGTCCTCCGGCGGGCGGGCGCCCTGCACCCGCAGCGCGTCGAGCACCGGTAGCCGGCCGACTTCGGCGACGTGCGCGGCCATACCCGCCACCCGTCGCGGATGACCGCGGCTGGGCATGGGCACCACGGCCACCGGACGAGCGGTCCAGTCCTTCGCCCACGCGCGCAGCACGTTGATCAGGCCGTCGCGCAGGTCCGGGGACGGGTCGGCGTCGGCGCCGGCCAGTTCGGCGATCACCTCCAGCCACGCCGGGTCGTCGGCGAAGGCCACCGCGCGGCCCTCGGCCAGGCCCGCGATGCGGCCCTTGCGCGCGGTACCGGTGGGCCACAACTTGCGCGGCTCCAGCACATGGCGACGACCCCTCAGATGGAGCGTCGCTGCGTCGACGGACGTGATGCCGGGGCGGGCACCGGGCGCGGGTAGCTCGCCGGTGCACACCGAACAGCGGCCGCACCGCCCGGCCGCCGGGTCGTCCAGGGCCTCGGTGAGCACCTCCATCAGGCAGCGAGTGCCCGCCGCGTAGGTGCGCATCAGATCCGCCTCGGCGCGACGGGCGGCCACAATGCGGCGGTACTTGTCGGCGTCGTAGGCCCATTCCGCGCCGGTGGCGCGCCAACCGTTGCCTTCCCGCTGCACCGCGCCGTCCACGGCCAACGTCTTGAGCAGCGCCTCCAACCGGCCGCGGCGCACGCCGGTCTCCGCCTCAATGGCAGGCACGCTCATGGTGTCCGTGGACGCCAACAGGGCCAACACCTTCCGCGCCGCGTCCGGGTCGGGGATGGTCGCGGTGGCGAAGTACTCCCAGATCCGCGGGTCGGACTCCGCAGCCGGCAGCAGCACCCCGACCGCGCCCCGGGCGGCGAGTTCCGGCGGCAGTGCGCGACCGGCCCGGCCTACCTGTTGGTAGTAGGCCACCGGGGAGTCCGGGGAGCCGACGTGCACGCAGAAGCCGAGGTCGGGCTTGTCGTAGCCCATGCCCAGCGCGGAGGTGGCCACCACCGCCTTGAGTTCGTTGGCACGCAGCGCGTGTTCGATGCGCGCCCGCTCGTCGGGCTCGGTCTGCCCGGTGTACGCGGCGACCCGATGTCCTTGCCCGGCAAGGAACTCGGCCAACGAGTTCGTCGCATCCACGGTCAGTGCGTAGACGATGCCGGAGCCCGGCAGCGTGCCCAGGGCCGCGGCCACCCAGGCGAACCGCTGCACGCCACCCAACCCCGGCACCACAGACAGCCGCAGCGTCGCGCGGGCCAGCGGACCGCGGAACACCGCGGTATCCGGGCCGAGTTGTGCGGCGACGTCCTCGGTGACCCGGGCATTCGCGGTCGCGGTGGTGGCCAACACCGGGGCGCCGTCGGTCAGTTGCGCGAGCAGTCGGGTGAGTCGCTGGTAGTCCGGTCGGAAGTCGAAACCCCAGTCGGAGATGCAATGTGCCTCGTCGATCACCAACAGCCCGGCACCGGCCAGCAGCGGCAGAGCCCGGTCGGCGAAGCGGGGGTTGGCCAGCCGCTCGGGGGAGACCAGTAGTACGTCGAGCGCGTCGTCGGCCAATGCGTCGAACACTTGCTGCCAGTCGTCCACGTTCGCCGAGTTCACCGTCGCCGCGCGCAAACCGGCCCGCTCGGCCGCCGCCACCTGGTCCCGCATCAGTGCCAGCAGTGGCGAGATGACCAACGTCGGCCCCCGCCCGCGCGCCCGCAACCCGGACGCCGCCGCCCAGTACACCGCCGACTTCCCCCAGCCGGTGGCCTGCACCAACAGCACGCGGCGCCCGTCCAGCAGCGCGTCCACTGCCGCCACCTGATCCGGTCGTGGCGTCGCCCCCGGCCCGGCCAACCGTGCCAGCACGTCGGCCAGCGCCGCCTGTCCCCCCGATTCCGTCACGCAGTCGACCCTACGGAGCGCCCCTGACAGTCAGCGGCGGCCCGGGGATAACCGTCAGTCGCGGGTGGCCGGCTCGTGGGTCACGGTCGGAGCCGAGCTGGTCGGCGCCGAGGTGGCGCCGTGTGTCGCGTTGGCCACGCCACCCAGGGTCGCCGCCGACCGGGACACCGTCGAGGCCACGCTCGCCCCGAATGGCGCGTTGACCGAGGAGACCTGTACCCGACCGAGGACGTAGCTGATCGTGTACCGGGAGCCGCTGGAGGTGGTGAAGTCGCTGGTGACCTTCAACCCACCCAAGGTGTAGGTGACGATGCCGCTGGCCGGATCGGTGGTGGTGGTTTCCGGGGCGACGTCGAGCTGCATCCCGGAGGCCTTCAGCGCGGAGTTCGCGGAGTCCAGGGCGGCCTTCTTGTCCTGGGACTGGCCGAGGTAGGTGAACCCGGACTTGTCGTAGCCGAAGTCCTGCCCGCCGATGGAGAACCGGCCGAACACCGTGCTCTGCACCTTCGGTGCGCCGCCGGCGTCGCTGATCAGCGCCTTGGCGTCGGAGTAGCCGACCTCCAGCGGACCCTGGACGAACCCGGCCGCCGCACCCTCGGCGTTGGCCACCGTGCTGTTGGCGTTGGCGTTCTTCACCTCGGCGGTGGCGAGCTGCTGCTGGTTGGGTGCCGGCACGGAATCCGGCGCACCGTTGCTACCCGCGGCCGAGGCGTGGTCGTCGGCGGCCTCGGCGTGCACCTTGTAGTAGAAGTTCGCGTCGTCCCCGGTTGGCCGTGAGGGGTAACTGGCCGTCACGTAGCCGGGCATGTTGGAGAACGGCAGGATCGGCTGGGTGTAACCGAACTGTTGCGGCGCGCCGTTGACCAGACCGGGAAGTGTTTCAACGGAGTTGCCGTAGTAGGGCGCACTGGCGAATGAGGTGTTCTGCCCGGTGCTGTCGATGTGCGCCTGCGCGGTCAGCGACCCGGCGGTGTTCTGCGGGGAGCCGGGGATGTCGCCGCCGTCGACCTGGTAGAACTGCGAATCGCCCTGGGCAGTGAGGGAGTACCGGTTGTCGTTGGCCGACGCGGTACCGGCCGACAGCCCGATGACCGAGGCGCCGGCCAGGCTGACGGTGGCCAGGCAGACGATGTTCCGGGTCGCCAGCAGCTTCATGATTTTCTCCTCCGGTGTCTCACGCAACGGCGACGTCGCCGAGGTAGGCAGCCTTGACGGTGTCGCTCTTCAACGCCTCGGCGGTGGTGCCCTCGTAGATGACCTTGCCGAAATCGAGGACGTAGATGCGGGTGCAGATGTCGGCCACCAGGGCCATGTCGTGCTCGACGATCAAAATCCCGTGGCCGGTCTCGGTCACGTAGTTGGTGAGCACCTCCCCGAACGCCTTGGTCTCGGCCACATCCAGACCCGAGGAGGGTTCGTCGAGCAGTAGGAAGGTGAACGGGGTGGCGATCGCCCGGGCCAACTCGACCAGGCGCCGTTGCCCGGTCGAGAGTCCACCCACGGTCTTGCCGGCCAACCGGGTAATGCTGCACCGGGCCATGGCCTCATCGGCGCGGCGGTTGATCTCCTTGGTCTCGCTGCGCGTCGAGCGCAGCTGACCCAGCACCGGGTTGGCGATGCCGAAGGTCTTGCGGTGTGAGGAGAAGTAGGCGGCGGGGCCGGTGCGCACGTTGTCCCCGACGGTCAGGCTGTCGAACAGCTCCATCCGCTGATACGTGCGGCCCAGGCCCAGGTGCGCCCGCTTGGCCTTGCCGTGGTGGTCCAGTTGCTGCCCACCGAGCGCGACGGTGCCGGACTCCGGCCGGTTGCGGCCGGAGCAGGCGTTGAAGAACGTGGTCTTGCCCGCGCCGTTCGGCCCGATCAACCCGGTGATCTCCCCGCCGTTGGCATACACGGTCGCGTCGCTGACCGCGACGATGCCGCCGAACCGGACCGTCACATTCTGTACGTCGAGGTCGATGCGATCGCTCATCCGTGACCTCCCGCCTTCGACCACGCGCTGATCCGGGCCAGCTCGGGGATGGCGTCCTCGCCGGCCGGGGCCAGCGGCAACAACCCGTCGAAGACCTCACCGGTGGTGCCGTCCACGGTGACCTGACGCCCGGTCAGCCGGTCCACGACGCCGGGGCCGCAGCCCACCACGCACGGAGTGCCGAGTTCCCGGCTGACCACCGCGGCGTGACTGGTCGCGCCACCGATTTCGGTGACGATGGCGGCGGAGACCACCATCCCGGACACGTCGTCCGGGTCGGTGGTGGGCCGGACCAGCACGACGTCCTCACCGGTATCGGCGAGGTCCTCGGCCGATTCACAATCGATGGCGACCCGACCGAATCCCACGCCCGGACACGCGGGCTCACCGCTCGCCAGCAATGTCGCGCCCGCTCGGGCAGCCGGGTCGATGCGCGGCTTGCGCAGCGCGGCGATCTGCTCGGCGCTCACCATGGCCAGCGCCTCGTCGACAGTGACCAGCCCCTCGTCGTGCAGCATCACCGCGAAGCGCACCGCGGCGTCCGGGGAGCGCTTGGCCGCTCGGGTCTGCAGCAGGTACAACCGACCGGACTCGACGGTGAACTCGATGTCCTGCACGTCGCGGCCCTCGCGCTCCAACCTCGCGGCGACCTCGAGCAGCTGGTCGTGCACCGCCCGGTGCTGCTCGGCCAACGCAGTCAACGGCAACGCGTCGAAACGACCCGAGACGACGTCCTCGCCCTGCCCGCGCGGCAGCCATTCGCCGTAGGGCGCCGCGTCGCCGGTCAACGGATTACGGGAGAACAGGACGCCGGTCCCGGAGTCGTCGTCGAGGTTGCCGAACACCATGGCCTGCACGGTGACCGACGTGCCGCCGTCCTCGGCAATGCCGTGATGCCGCCGATAGGCGATGGCGCGCTCGCCGAACCAGGAGTCGAACACCGCGGCCACCGCGGCGTACAACTGCTCGGCCGGTGCGGCCGGCGCGGGGATGCCCACCACGCGCTCGAACTGCTCGGCGAACCGCCGCGCGGTGTCCCGCGCATAGCCGACGTCGCCGCTCTGCTCGCCCAGTGCGGCCTCGACCTCCGGCGTCATGCCGAGGTTGAGGATGGTGTCCATCATGCCGGGCATGGAGCGCGCGGCACCGGACCGAACGGAGACCAGCAGCGGCCGCTTCTCATCGCCCAGCCCGCGCCCGGTTTCGGCCTCCAGCTGCGCGATGCCGTCGGCCAGCGCGGCCAGCACCTCGTCGGCCAGCGTGCGCCCGGCTTGGTGGAAGCGCAGGCACTCGTCGGTGGTCAGCGCGAACGCGGGCGGCACGGGCAGGCCGAGGCGCAGCATGTGCGCGATGCCGAAGGCCTTACCGCCCAGCACGTCCCGGCCGAGCGCGGGGTCGGCGGCGGGCAACCAGATCAGGGCCACTGCAACACCGTCATCACTGGGCCAACGACCCGAGGTAGCTGTTCATGATGGTCTCCTCGGAGACCTCCTCGGGCTTGCCCTCGAAGGTGATCCGGCCGCGGTTGAGCACATAGACGTGGTCGGCCATCTTCAGCGCCTGGCCCACGTACTGCTCGACCAGCAGTTGCGCGACGCCCTTGCTCTTCAGGTCGGTGAGGTAGTCGAAGATCTCCGCGACGATCTTCGGCGCCAGACCCATGGACACCTCGTCCAGCAGCACCACGTTGGGGTGCCCGACGTAGGCGTGGTTCAGCGCCAGCATCTGCTGTTCGCCGCCGGACAGCGTCTTGGCGACCTGCCGCGATCGCTTGCCGAGCACCGGGAACGTGGAGGTGGCGGTCTTGAACGCGGCGCGGAATTC
>DASXPS010000033.1 GCA_036493475.1 Sporichthyaceae bacterium
GTTCGGCGTCGCCGCGGAACCGATTCAGCGAGAACGTCTCGGTCTTGACCATCCCCGGTGCGATCTCCGTGACGCGCACCGGCTGGTCCCAGAGCTCGAGCCGCAACGTCTCGGCCACCGCCGCGGTGCCGTGCTTCGCGACTGTGTAGCCGGCGCCGCCCTCGTAGACGATGTGACCGGCGGTCGAGCCCATCACCACGATGTGGCCGTTGCCGCTGTCGATGAGCGCCGGGAGCAGGGCCTTGGTCACGCGCGCGACGCCGAGCACGTTCACGTCGTACATCCACTGCCAGTCGTCGAGGTTGGCCTCGCCGACCGGCTCCAGGCCGAGTGCCCCACCAGCGTTGTTGACCAAGACTTGACACTCGGGGACCGCTGCCGCGAGCGCGGCGACCGACGCGTCATCACGAACGTCCAGCTGGACCGCGCGGCCGTCGATCTCCTTGGCGAGCGGCTCCAGTTTGTCCAGGCTGCGCGAGGCACAGACGACCTCGAAGCCCTCAGCAGCGAGGCGGCGAGCGGTGGCAGCGCCGATGCTCACGCTCGCACCGGTCACAACGGCAACAGGTCGGGTCACTGCCACGTCCTCGAGAGTTCGTCGGGATTGTTCGGGCTGTTTTCGTGGTTGTCAGGCCTGGAAGCGTAGACGGCACAGGCGTTCGGGCAGGATGACCGAGGTCCTGAGGCGAGGAGGCGGAGTGGCTGCTGCCACCGTGGTCCGACTTCCCACCGCGAACCAGCCATGGCCGCGGCGGGTGGCGACCATTTCGGTGCACACATCCCCTCTGGACCAGCCCGGCACCGGCGACGCCGGCGGCATGAACGTCTACGTGGTCGAGGTGGCTCGTCGGCTGGCGCAGGCCGGTATCGAGGTCGAGGTCTTCACCCGCACCACCTCCAGCGACCTGCCTCCGGTGGTGGAGCTCGCGCCGGGGCTGTCGGTGCGCCACGTCAGCGCCGGGCCGTTCGAGGGCTTGGCCAAGGAGGACCTGCCGGGTCGGCTGTGCGCGTTCACCGCGGGCGTGCTGCGCGCCGAGGCCACCCGCGAACCGGGCCACTACGACCTGGTGCACTCGCACTATTGGCTGTCCGGTCAGGTGGGCTGGCTGGCCGCGCAGCGCTGGGGCACGCCGCTGGTGCACTCCATGCACACGCTGGCCAAGGTGAAGAATGCGTCGCTGGCCGCCGGCGACGTGGCCGAGCCGCGCAGCCGGGAACTCGGTGAGGCCGATGTGGTGGCGGCCGCGGACCGGCTGATCGCCAACACCGAGGAGGAGGCCGCAGCGCTGGTCGAGCTGTACGCGGCGGATCCGCACCGGGTGGACGTGGTGCCGCCGGGTGTCGACCTGAGCGTCTTTGCGCCCGGCCACCGGACCGCCGCCCGGGCGCAGCTGGGTCTGCCCGCCGACGCGCAGGTGATCCTGTTCGCCGGCCGGCTGCAACCGCTCAAGGCGCCGGACGTGGTGCTGCGTGCGGTGGCCGCGCTGGTCAACGGGGATACCGAGCGCCGGGCGCGCACCGTGCTCGCCGTGGTGGGCGGCCCCAGCGGCAGCGGCCTGGCCGAACCCGAAGCGCTGCAGAAGCTGGCCGGGGAACTGGGCATCAGCGACGTGGTGCGCTTCGCCTCGCCGGTGCCGCAGGGTGAACTGGCGGTGTGGTACCGGGCCGCGGACGTCACCGTGGTGCCCTCGCACTCCGAGTCGTTCGGGCTGGTCGCGGTGGAGTCGCAGGCCTGCGGCACCCCGGTGGTGGCCGCTGCGGTCGGCGGACTGCGCACCGCGGTTGCTGACGGGCAGTCAGGTTTGCTGGTGGTCGGGCACGACCCCGACGACTACGCCGCCGCGGTGCACCGATTGCTCACCGATGAGGTGCTGCACCGGCGGCTGTCCGACGGCGCCGTGCGCCACGCCGCCCGGTTCGACTGGGCGGTGACCGCGCAGGCGGTGCTCGACGTCTACGCCCGCGCGCTGGCGGGCCCGCGGGACTGACGATGGCCCGCGACGCCGCCGCGGCCGGCGAACTGCTGCGTTCCGAACTTGCCGCGGCCGGCCTGGAGTGGCAGAACCCGCGCGACGGCTTCTTCGTCGTCACCCTGCCCGGCACCCGCAAGCTGTCCACCACCTGCTCGCTGGCCGTCGGCGCGCACGCGGTGACCGTCAACGCGTTCGTCGCCCGCCACCCGGACGAGAACCACGCCGAGGTCTACCGCTGGCTGCTCGAGCGCAACGCGCGGATGTACGGGATGTCGTTCACCGTGGATCGCCTCGGCGACATCTACCTGGTCGGGCGCATTTCGCTGTCCGCGCTGAACGCCGAGGAGATCGACCGCATTCTGGGTTGCGTGCTGGAATACGCCGACGGCAGCTTCAACCCGATCCTGGAGCGCGGCTTCGCCACCTCCATCCGCAAGGAGCACGCCTGGCGGGTGGCCCGGGGGGAGTCCACCGCCAACTTGGCGGCGTTCGCGCACCTGCTGGAGCGCGAACCTTAGGCTTTCGCCATGACGACCGATACCACCTACCGACTGCTCCTGCTGCGTCACGGTCAGTCCGAGTGGAACGCCAAGAACCTGTTCACCGGGTGGGTGGACGTCGACATCAACGCCAAGGGCGAGGCCGAGGCCGCGCACGGTGGTCGGCTGATGGCCGAGCGGGACCTGCGCCCCGATGTCGTGCACACCTCGCTGTTGCGCCGGGCCATCCGCACCGCGGAGCTGGCGTTGCACGCCGCGGATCGGCACTGGATTCCGGTGCGCCGGTCCTGGCGGTTGAACGAGCGGCACTACGGCGCGCTGCAGGGCAAGGACAAGAAGGCCACCCTCGAGCAGTTCGGCGAGGAGCAGTTTCTGCGCTGGCGCCGCTCCTACGACACCCCACCGCCCCCGCTACCCGACGGCGACGAGTTCTCCCAGGTCGGCGACCCCCGCTACGCGGCGCTGCCGGACGAGATCGTGCCGCGCACCGAGTGCCTGGCCGACGTGGTGCGCCGGATGCTGCCCTATTGGTACGACGACATCGTGCCGGACCTGCGGGCCGGCGGCCTGGTGCTGGTGGTGGCGCACGGCAACTCGCTGCGGGCGCTGGTCAAGCACCTGGACGGGATGAGCGACGCCGCCGTGGTCGGCCTGAACGTCCCGACCGGCATCCCGCTGTACTACCGCCTGGATGCCTCACTACGCCCGATCGTGTCGGGCGGGGAGTACCTGGACCCGAAGGCGGCCGCCGATGCGGCCGCCGCCGTGGCGGCCCAGGGGCATTGAGGGCCACCCCGGCGGTCGGTCACTGCCCGCCGAGGTGCGGCATGTCCCCGGTGAGGTCCGACTGCGGTTCCGGCCACTCGCCGGTGGCCAGGTAGACCACGCGCCGGGCGACCGAGACCGCGTGATCGGCGAAGCGCTCGTAGTAGCGGGACAGCAGCGTGATGTCGATGGCCGTCTCGGTGTCGTGCGGGGAGTTCCGGTCCAACAACATGGCGAACACCTTGCGGTGCAGGATGTCCATCTCGTCATCGTTGCGGTCCAGTTCCAGGGCCGCGTTCACGTTGCGCGAGGCGATCACCTCGCCGGCCCGGGTGACGATCATCTGGGCCACGTAGTTCATCTCCAGAATCGTGGAGATGAACGCGGTCGGGATCGCCGGGCGCGGGTGGCGCATCCGGGCGACCTTCGCGACGTGCAGGGCCAGGTCGCCCATGCGTTCCAGGTCATCACTCATCCGAAGGCTGGTGACCAGCACCCGCAGATCGGTGGCCACCACCGGCTGCTGCCGGGCGAGCAGGTCGACGATGCGCTCGTCCATCTCGTCGCGCCGCTTGTCGATCATGCGGTCGTGCTCGATGACGCTCTCGGCGAGGTCCAGATCGGCCTCGAGCAAGGCGGTGGTGGCCCGGCTCATGGCGAACCCGACCAGCTGGGTCATCTCGACCAGGCTCTCCCCGATTGCGGCCATCTCGCCGCGGAACGCTTCGCGCATGGCTCTCAGGGTCCTTGGGGCCGGTGAACAGGGACGTGCGAGGGGGTGAACAGTAGCGAACAACGGCCTGCTCAACGGCCTGATGGTGTCCTGCAGGCGGACACGCGACCTACGATCGGCATATGAGTGCCGCGCAGGCAGGGGCCGCCCGGTGGACCTGTCGCTGATCATGCTCGGCATCGCGCTGGGCCTTCTGGTTGGTCTGGCGGCGGGCTTGGCGTATCGCATCAGCGAGCGGTCCATGAATCGCGACCTGCCGGCGACTGCCGAGGACGGGGAGTTGGCGCCGGGCGTCGGCCAGGTGCTGGTGGTGCTGCGCTCGCTGGCCGTCGTGCTGGACGAGCGCGGCAAGGTGGTCAAAGCGAGCCCAGCGGCCTACGCGTTCGGCATCGTGCGCGCGCAGAGTCTGGTGGCCTCCGACCTGGTGCAGTTGGTCGAGGAGGTGCGCCGGGACGGGCGCATCCGTCAGGTGGAGTTGGAGCTGCCCCGCGGGCCGGTGGGCGGCGCGATGCTGCCGGTGAGCGCCCGGGTGGCACCGCTGGGTACCGATCACGTGTTGGTGCTGATCGAGGATCAGACCGACATGAAGCGGCTGGACGCCATCCGCCGCGACTTTGTGGCCAACATCAGCCACGAGCTGAAGACCCCGGTGGGGGCGCTGCGGTTGCTCGCGGAGGCGGTGCAGCACGCCTCGGTGGATCCTGAAGCGGTGGAGCGCTTCTCCGCCCGCATGCACGCCGAGGCGCAACGGCTCTCCCAACTGGTGCAAGAGCTGATCGACCTGTCCCGCCTGGAATCTGACGACCCGTTGAAGGAACCCGAGGCGGTCAGCGTCGACGATGTGGTCGCTGCCGGGCTGGACCGCATCCGGGAGTTGGCCGCGTCCCGGGAGATCGAGCTCCAGATCACCGGGGAGCCCGGGCTGAAGGTCTACGGCAGCGCGGCGCAGGTAGCGATGGCGCTGGGCAACCTGGTGGAGAACGCGGTCAACTACAGCCTGGGCGGCACCACGGTCACCGTGTCGGTGCGCCGGGCGGGCAGCCTGGCCGAGATCGCGGTGGTGGACCAGGGCATCGGCATCCCCTCAGCGGAGCAGGAGCGCATCTTCGAGCGCTTCTACCGGATCGATCCGGCTCGCTCGCGGGTGACCGGGGGCACCGGGCTGGGGCTTTCTATCGTCAAGCACGTGGCGCGTAACCACGGAGGTGACGTGCGGGTGCTCAGTACACCGGGCACCGGCTCCACCTTCACGTTGCGCTTGCCGCTGCTCACCACGGCGTCGGGGCCTGTCCGACGCCCACTTGAGGTCGTCTCCGCTCCTGTGCGGAGGCCAGCAGAACAGAGGTGGACGTGAGGAAGGTGACTGGGTGACGAGACTGCTCGTGGTCGAGGATGAGGAATCGTTCTCCGATGCGCTGTCCTACATGCTGCGCAAGGAGGGTTTCGAGGTCGCGGTGGCCGGTACCGGACCCGACGCGCTGGACGAGTTCGAACGGGGCGGCGCGGACTTGATCCTGTTGGACCTGATGCTGCCGGGTCTGCCCGGCACCGAGGTATGTCGGCAGTTGCGGCTGCGCTCCAACGTGCCGGTGATCATGCTGACCGCGAAGGACAGCGAGATCGACAAGGTGGTCGGGCTGGAGATCGGCGCCGACGACTACGTCACCAAGCCGTTCTCGCATCGGGAACTGGTGGCCCGCATCCGTGCCGTGCTGCGCCGCCAGAGCGAGCTGGACGACACCATCGACGCGGCGCTGGAGGCCGGTCCGGTGCGGATGGACGTGGAACGCCACGTGGTGACGGTGGGCGGTGAGCCGATCGCCCTGCCGCTGAAGGAGTTCGAGCTGCTCGAGCTGCTCTTGCGCAACGCCGGACGGGTACTCACCCGGATGCAATTGATCGACCGAATCTGGGGCGCCGACTACGTGGGGGACACCAAGACCCTCGACGTGCACGTGAAGCGGTTGCGGGCAAAGATCGAACCCGATCCCGCCCTGCCGCGTTACCTGGTCACGGTGCGCGGGTTGGGCTACAAGTTCGAGCCCTGACGGGAACGAACCGACAGCTTGGTGGCCGGCCGGTCGTGGGAGCGACCCGGCCGGCCTTCTTGCTGTGGGCGCTACCGGGGAGTCGCAGTGGCGGACGGCGTGACGCTCGGGGTGGGGGACGGCGTGGTGATCGGCAGCACGTCGGAGTAGAAGTCCGTGCGGTCCACACACGCCACCTGCAGCCGCATGTCGCCCGCGTTGCGGAAATGCAGCACCACGTTGACGAAATCACCCAGCCGTAACGCGGTCGCGTCGGGCACGGTGATCGGCGGGGAGTCATCGACGCCCAGAGTGATCACCTGCCCGGGCTTCAGGTTCAGGTTCGGGTTCAGCGTGACCGTGGGGGAACCCGGCGCGGTGTCGGTCAGGCTGATTGTCTGCAACTGGTCGGTGCGGTTACTGCTATTGATCAGGGTCCCGGCGATGGCGGCGGCCGTGGCCGCCTCCCCCTTGACCAACACGATCGCCCGGGCCAGCACGCCGTGCGTCTGTCCGGCCGCGTTGTCCGCCTGCACGTCGTCGACCTGGGCCCTGAACCCGTCACCACAGCCGGCCAACGGCAGCAGGATGGCGATCAGCGCCGCCGAGGTTCTAGCGCGATGAGAGAGGGTCACGGCAGCCTTTTCCACGCGGTGATTCAGCAGGGAAGCGGCGCTCAGATTACCCGTTGCGGATGACCGCCCCGGCCACCGGCCCATCCGCGCCGGGGCGGGCCACGTTGGGTTGGATCAACGGGGCCAGCAGCAGATCCAGTCCCGGCGGGGTCAGTGGGCCGGGCGCGGCCCGGGTCACCCGCCCGTCCGCGGCGACCAACAGCAAGGTCAACGCCGGTGCCGGCCACACGTGCATCACCGCACCGGCGGGGTCGGACAGGACGTCCGGGTGCTCAAGTACACCGAGCCGATCGGCGGTCAACCGCAGCGTCGGTGTGGCGTTGGGGTCGGTGTCCAACAGGTGCACCGGCAACCGGTACTGCGCGGCCTCAGCGACCAGCACGGACAGCCCGTCGTTGCACTGACAGTCGGCCGGTACCAGGGCGATCACACCGGGCCGTAGATCGCGCAATGCCCGCACGCCGTGTCCGGTGTCCACGGTGATCGCCGGCAGCAGCGGACCAGCTGTGGTCTCGTCGGCCAACGGCAACAGTTCCGGGGCGTTGGCCCGTTTGGGGGAGATCGACATGGCCAGCATGGTGACCAGCAGGACCAGGCCCACGCCGACTACGAAGATGCGGTCCGGTCGCATTCGGTCACGAACGGCCCGGCGCCGTTCCCGGCGATATGCCCGGATGTCGGGGTCGAGTTCGCGGGCGTCGTCGGGGATGTCCACCAGTACCGGAGGCAGGTCCGCCCAACGGGGGTCGTCACGACCCTCGTCTTCATGTCCGCGGCCCGGTTCGGCCGCGCCCGCCGACCCCATTGGACCAGTATCCGCGTTGAACGGCCGGGAGGGTACACCGTCCTTGCTTTGCTGTCTGACCTGCGGGAGTACTGCGGACAGAGGTTTGTCAAGTGCCGTTTCGTGGGTGCCGAGTGGGCCCTGACCTGCGCAAACGTCAAAGGCTCGGCAATATGGCGTGCTATCCTTGAGGCCGGTGAGAAAGGGGAAGTTCACCCATGGCGTTCAAGGTCGGCGAGACGGTGGTGTACCCGCACCACGGAGCGGCACTCATCGAGGCAATCGAAACCAGAAGCATCAAGGGCGTAGACCGCACGTATTTAGTTCTCAAGGTTGCTCAGGGTGACCTGACCGTGCGTGTGCCGTCCGACAACGTGGATCTCGTTGGCGTTCGCGACGTGGTGGGCCAGGACGGTTTGGACCGGGTGTTCGAGGTGCTGCGGGCCCCGCACACCGAGGAGCCGACCAACTGGTCGCGCCGGTACAAGGCCAATCTGGAGAAGCTGGCCTCCGGTGACGTGATCAAGGTGGCCGAGGTTGTCCGCGATCTGTGGCGCCGCGAGCGTGACCGTGGCCTGTCCGCGGGCGAGAAGCGGATGCTGGCCAAGGCGCGTCAGATCCTGGTGAGCGAGCTCGCCCTGGCCGAGAACACCAACGAGGACAAGGCCGAGGCCATCCTCGACGAGGTGCTGGCCAGCTAGTTCGGCCCACTGCCGCGGGCCACAGTCACATCGGGTTTTGGCCGTGGTGCAGAGTTAGCCGCCATGCGAACCGCTGCCGTGGTACCCGCCGCTGGGCGTGGCGAACGGCTGGGTCCCGGCACGCCGAAGGCCCTGCGCGAGCTGGGCGGGGTGCCGATCCTGGTGCACGCGGTGCGGGCGCTGGCGCAGGCCCGCAGTGTGGACTTCGTGGTGGTCGCCGCGCCCCCGGACGAGGTCGGTGCGGTGGCCGCGCTGCTCGCCGACCACGACGTGCCCGCCGAGGTCAGCGTGGTGCCCGGCGGGGCCACCCGGCAGGAATCGGTGCGGCTGGCCGTGGCCACGCTGCCCGAGGCCGTCGAGGTGGTGCTGGTGCACGATGCGGCGCGGCCCCTGGTGCCGGTGGAACTGGTCGACGCGGTCGCCGCGGCGGTCGCCGCCGGGGCGGACGCCGTGGTGCCGGTGCTGCCGTTGGCGGACACCGTCAAGCAGGTGGACGGGGACCTGGTGGTGGCGACCCCGGACCGCACGGCGCTGCGCGCAGTGCAGACCCCGCAGGGCTTCCGGCGCGCGGTGCTCGCCGACGCGCACGCGATGGCCGCGGGTGCCGACGCCACCGACGACGCCGGGCTGGTGGAGGCGCTGGGGCTGCAGGTGCGCACCGTGCCCGGCAGCGCCGAGGCGTTCAAGGTGACCCGCCCGTTGGATCTGCTGCTGGCCGAGGCGCTGCTCGCGCACCGACGCGCGGCCGGAGTGCGTTGATGGGCAGGGTGCGGTGATCCCGCGGGTCGGCATTGGCGTGGACGTCCATGCCTTCGCCGCCGACGGAGAGGGGACGCTGTTTTTGGCCGGCCTGGCCTGGCCGGGGGAACGCGCGCTGACTGGGCACTCCGACGGGGACGCGGCCGCGCACGCCGCGTGCGACGCGCTGTTCTCCGCCGCCGGGCTGGCCGATCTGGGCGCGCAGTTCGGCACCGCGGAACCGGAATGGGCCGGTGCTGCCGGTGTGCTGCTGCTCGCCGAGGCCGCTCGACGGGTGCGCGCGGCGGGCTTTGAGATCGGCAATGTGGCGGTGCAGGTCGTCGGCAACCGCCCTCGGCTGGGGCCGCGTCGCGTCGAGGCCGAGGCGGCGCTGTCCGCGGCCGTGGGCGCGCCGGTCTCGGTCGCGGCGACCAGCACGGACGGGCTGGGCCTGACCGGTCGCGGCGAGGGCATCGCGGCCATCGCCACCGCGGTGATCTGGTCGACCGAGCCCGTGGTGCGGGTGTTGTAACACGGTGCTCACGGCCGGGCCGGCGTCGTGTGAACGGCACTTTTCACAAACGTCTCGAGCTTAAACCGCTCAGAAACCGCGGAGAAACGAGCGCTCCGTAGCTTCGGTGCCACCGAATGGCCCGAGGGGAGCAAGTCACATGGCGCGTCGTTCGCTGCTGGTGCTGGGCCACGGGATGGTCGGGCACAAGTTTGTGACGGCTGCGCTGGAGCGCGGGCTGACCGGCGAGTGGGACATCACGATCCTGGGCGAGGAACCGCGACCCGCCTACGACCGCGTCGGGTTGTCCTACTACTTCGCGGGCGCCTCGGCCGAGGATCTCTCGCTGCTGCCCGACGGGCACTATGCCGAGGCGGCGGTCACCCTGGAGTTGCAGGCGAGGGCCGTTGGGATCGACCGGGAGTTGCGCACCGTCACGTTGGCGGACGGGCGGGTGTTCGGCTACGACGCCCTGGTGTTGGCCACCGGTTCCTACCCGTTCGTGCCGCCGGTGCCCGGCCGGGAGGCGGAGAACTGTTTCGTCTACCGCACCATCGAGGACCTGGAGGCGATCCGCAAGGCGGCCGCGGACGCGACCACCGGTGTGGTCATCGGCGGCGGCCTGCTCGGCCTGGAGGCGGCCAACGCGCTGCTCAACCTGGGGCTGACCACGCACGTGGTGGAAATGGCCCCGCGGCTGATGCCGCTTCAGGTGGACCCCGGTGGCGGGGACATGTTGGCCCGGCACATCGAGGCCCTCGGCGTGCACCTGCACCTCGGGGCGAGCACCGAGGAGATCGTTGCCGACGAACGCGGCCGGGTGGCTCAGCTGCGGCTGGTCGGCCGCGACCCGCTGGACGTCGGGGTGCTGGTGTTCTCCGCGGGCATCCGTCCGCGCGACGAACTGGCCCGTGAGTGCGGCCTGGCGATCGGTGAGCGCGGCGGCGTGGTGGTCGACGAACGGTGCCGGACCAGCGACGCGGCCATCTACGCCATCGGTGAGGTGGCCTGCGCAGGCGGTCGTGTCTACGGACTGGTGGCGCCCGGCTACGCGATGGCCGACACGGTCGCAACGTGTCTGGCCGGCGGCGAGGGCACCTTCACCGGCGCGGACATGTCCACCAAGCTCAAGCTGCTCGGCGTCGACGTGGCCAGCTTCGGTGACGCGTTTGCCACCACCAAGGGCTCCCTGGAGCTGACCTACGCAGACGCGGTTTCCCGTGTCTACAAGAAACTCGTGGTCTCCGACGACGGCAGCCGGTTGCTGGGCGGCATCCTGGTCGGTGACGCCTCGGCATACCTGACGCTGCGTCCGATGGTGACCGCCGGGCTACCGCTGCCGCCGGACCCGCAGGACCTGATCCTGCCCGCGCGTTCCGGTGCGCCCGGCGGCGTGGGGCCGGTGGGGTTGCCCGACGAGGCCACCATCTGCTCCTGCGAGAACGTGGACAAGGGCAGCATCGTCGCCGCTATCGGCGGTGGCGCCTGCACGATGGCCGAGGTCAAGGGTGCCACCAAGGCGGGCACCGGTTGTGGCTCCTGCGTGCCGCTGCTCAAGCAGTTGTTGGATCATGAGCTGGCCAAGGCCGGCGTCACGGTCAGCAAGGCGATCTGCGAGCACTTCGCCTACAGCCGCGCGGAACTGTTCGACATCGTGCGGGTCACCGGCGCCACCACCTTCGGTGAGGTGGTCTCCTCGCACGGCATGGGCCGCGGTTGCGACATCTGCAAGCCGGTTCTGGCCTCGATCCTGGCCAGCCAGCACAACGAGCATGTGCTGGACGGCGAACGGGCCGCGCTGCAGGACACCAACGACCGGTTGCTGGCCAATATGCAACGCAACGGCACCTACTCGGTGGTGCCACGAATCCCCGGCGGCGAGATCACCCCGGACGGGCTGATCGCGATCGGAGCAGTGGCCAAGGAGTTCGGGCTGTACACGAAGATCACCGGTGGGCAACGCATCGACCTGTTCGGTGCCCGCGCCGAACAATTGCCGCTGATCTGGCAGCGGCTCGTCGCGGCCGGTTTCGAGTCCGGACATGCCTACGGCAAGGCGTTGCGCACGGTGAAGTCGTGCGTGGGGAGCACCTGGTGTCGCTACGGGGTGCAGGATTCGGTTGGCATGGCGGTGGCGCTGGAACTGCGCTACCGCGGGCTGCGTGCCCCGCACAAGCTGAAGTCCGCGGTGTCCGGCTGCGCCCGCGAGTGCGCGGAGGCACGCGGCAAGGACTTCGGCATCATCGCCACCGAGAAGGGCTGGAACCTCTATGTCGGCGGCAACGGGGGCGCGACTCCCAGGCACGCCGTCGAGTTGGCCCGCGACCTCGATGACGCGGCGCTGATCCGCCTCATCGACCGGTTCCTGATGTTCTACATTCGCACCGCCGAGCGGCTACAGCGCACCGCACCGTGGCTGGAGTCGCTGGACGGCGGCATCGACTACCTCGAGGCGGTTCTGGTCGAGGACTCCCTCGGGATCTGCGCGGATCTCGATGCCGACATGGCCCGCCACGTGGCCGGCTACGCCGACGAATGGGCCGCGACCCTGGCCGACCCGGACAAGCTCAAGCGGTTCGTGTCCTTCGTCAACGCCCCCGGTGTGCCCGATCCGAGCATCGTCTTCGTCGAGGAGCGCGCCCAGATCCGCCCGGCTCGGGCCGACGAACTCGGCCAACCGCAGCTCATCGCCGGGCGGAACTTGCGGATCGGGGCGGCGTGATGAATGACCTTGCGATGCGCACTGAGTGGGTCGATGTCATCGCGCTGGCCGAGCTGCAGGTCGAACTCGGGGTGCCGGCCTTGATCAACGGCCACGCGGTGGCCGTGTTCCGCACCTGGGACGGCGGGGTTTTCGCGGTGTCCAACCTCGACCCGCGCACCGGAGCCTCAGTGATCGCCCGTGGCATCGTGGGTAGTCGCGGGGAGGTGCCCACCGTGGCCTCGCCGCTCTACAAGGACGTGTTCGATCTGCGCACCGGGACATGTCTGGACGACCCGGCCAAGCGCCTCGCCCCGTTCGAGGTGCGGATCCTCGACGGCGTCGTGCAGGTCAAAGGGCACGGATGACCGCGGTCGTGGACGGCCGGGTTCCCGACCAACGGGTGGAGGCGGTGGTGGGCGACGAGCCGTACACCCCGCTGACCGGGTTTTCCGTCGCGGTGACCGCGTGCCGGCGCCGTGAAGAATTGTCCGCATTGCTCGAACGGCGCGGTGCGCGCGTCATCCTCGCGCCCGCGGTCTCGGTACGTCCGCTCACCGATGACCGGGCGCTGTTGGAGGCGACCAGGGCGTGCCTGGCCCAGCCACCGACCATCGTCATCGCCACCACCGGCGTCGGGTTCCGCGGCTGGATCGAGGCGGCGGACGGCTGGGGACTCGGCGAGTCGCTGCGCGACGTGCTCACCAAGGCCGACGTGTTCGCTCGCGGTCCGAAGGCGATGGGCGCGATCCGGGCGGCGGGATTGCGGGAGTCGTGGTCGCCGGTATCCGAATCGCTGCGCGAGGTGCTCGACCACCTGCGCGCGGAGGGTGTGGGCGGCGTGCGCATCGCGGTGCAGTTGCACGGCGATCCCGAACCGGAGTTGGTGGACGGGCTGCTCGCGGCCGGCGCCGATGTGGTGGCGGTGCCGGTGTACCGGTGGGCCCCGCCGGATGACATCGGGCCGGTGATGCGGTTGGTGGACCTGGTGGCCACCCGCAACGTCGACGCGGTGGCGTTCACCAGTAAGCCCGCGGTGGCCGCGGTGCTGCGGGTGGCCGAGCAGATGGGTCGACGGGACGCGGTGATCGCGGCGTTCCGGGGGGACGTGGTGCCCGCGTGCGTCGGCGCTGTCACGGCTGAACCGTTGACCGCATTGGGCGTGCGCACGCTGCAGCCCGAGCGGCCACGGTTGGGCGCATTGGTCCGGGCGATCGCCGAGGAGTTGCCCGCCCGGCGGCCGTCCGGGCTGCTGATCGGGGGCCGGTCGGTGGAGATCCGCGGGCACGCCGTGCTGGTCGAGGGGCGGCTCGTGGAGTTGCCGCCCGCGCCGATGGCGGTGCTGCGGGCACTGGCCGAGCAGCCGGGCCGGGTGATGTCCCGGGCCCAGTTGGTGCCGCGGCTGCCGAGCGGAGATGCCGCCAGTGAGCACGCGGTGGAGATGGCTGTCACCCGACTACGCGCGGCGCTGGGAACGGGGCAGTTCATCCAGACCGTGGTGAAGCGCGGATATCGGCTGCGCGTGGACGGCTGACATGGCGTCAGATCCGGTACTGGTCGCGGTGGCGCACGGCAGTCGGCGCCCGGCGGCGCAGGACGACGTGCGCACATTGCTGGCCGCCGTGCGGGCGGCCCGGCCGGGATTGGCGGTGCGCGAGGCCTACATCGAGTTGGCCGAACCGTCGTTGCCGGAGGTGCTGCGTTCCGAACCGGGCGCCGCGGTGGTGGTGCCGTTGCTGCTCGGCAGCGGCTATCACATCGCCCACGACGTGGCCGGGGTGGCGGCGGCCTACCGGGACGTGCCCTGCGCGGCCGCGCTCGGGCCGGACCCGTTGCTCGCCGAGGCATTGGCCGATCGGTTGTCGACCGCCGAGGCCGGTGAGCCCTCGGACGGTCCGATAGTGCTGGCCGCGGCCGGGTCCTCCGACCCGCGCTCGCACGCCGACACCGAGACGATGGCGGGGATGCTCGCGATGCGGTTGGGCCGCCCGGTGGTACCGGCCTACAACTGCTCCGCGCGGCCCGGCGTGCGCGACACCGTGGCCGCGCTGCGGGGGCGGCGCTACCGGCGGATCTCGGTGGTTGGTTACCTGTTGTGGCCGGGACGGTTCGCCGCCGAGGTGGCAGCGTGCGGCGCGGACGTGGTGAGCGGCCCGATCGGTCTGCACCCCGCGCTGGTGCGGTTGGTGTTGTCCCGTTACGACCTGGCCCGGGTGGCCGCCGTGCAATCGCGGGTCGCCTGAGGCGAACGTTTCGCTCGCCGGTGACGTCCAAGGCGGGTGAGATCTCTTCGCACGTTCGTCGTCGCGGCCGCGGCCGGGTTGTTGTCCGCGTGTGGCCCCGGAAGTTCGGTGGTGCTGGAATCCCCGGCGCCGTCCAGCACCGCCACGCCAGCCACGACCACGGCGCCGGGTGTGGCAACCGCGCACCGCGACGAGGCCGCGTCGGACGTCCAGACCTGTATTCACCGGTTCGACTACATCCCGCCGGTCACCTCCGATACCGCGACCTGGAAGGGGTGGTACCGCAGTGGGTCGCAGGACATGCTGGACGCCGTGGCGAATGCCGCGGCCGATCACTTCCGGGCGATCGAGATCGCCTCGACGGACGGGGTACGTCGGGGGTTCGTGGCCGTCGGGGGTGATCCGGTGGACAAGCGCGCGATTGTCTTGGTCGATCCCGCCCTGGTCGACATCGCGGCTTTACAGCGAGAGTTGACGGCGGTCGTGCAGCGAGAGCATCGGGCGCAGCCGAATCAAGCCGTGCTCCCGGTATCGGTGTTGCCCAGTTGCTTCGGTGGTCCGGCGCTGGCCGATGCCCGTGAGGCGGTCGAGAAGGAGATCTTCCACAATCCGGCTGTGCACTACCCCTCGACCTCGGGGGTCTATCTGGATTCACGACAGCCGGTGACGGTCGGCACGGCCGACCACGCCGTGGGTGAGCGTCTGCAACGCAAATACGGGCCGATCATCAAGATCACCTACAGCGACGAACACGGCGTTCCGGCCTGAGACAACTTCGGTCGGTCCCTCCCGCGACCGACCCGGCCTCGCTGCGGTCGGGACAACGCCCGCGCGCCGGTAGGCTTGGCCGGTGAGTCTCCGCCTGCACGACACTGCCGCTCGCGCTGTGCGGGAGTTCGTGCCCGTTGAGCCGGGCCGGGTGTCGATCTACCTGTGCGGGGCCACCGTGCAGGCCCCGCCGCACATCGGGCACATCCGGTCCGGGGTCAATTTCGACGTGTTGCGCCGGTGGCTGGAGTACCGCGGGTACGCGGTGACCTTTGTGCGCAACGTCACCGACATTGATGACAAGATCCTGGCCCGCGGGGCCGACGAGGGTGTGCCGTATTGGGTGGTTGCCGCGCGCAACGAGCGGGCGTTCTCCGCGGCGTATGCGGCGCTGGGCTGTCTGCCGCCGACCGTCGAGCCGCGGGCGACCGGGCACGTGCCGGAGATGATCGAACTGATGCACCGTCTGATCGAGCGCGATGCGGCCTACCCGGCCGGCGGCGACGTGTACTTCAGCGTCGGGGCGTTCGCCGACTACGGCGCGTTGTCCGGGCAGCGCCCGGATGCCATGCAGCCCGCGGCGGACACCGACGTGGAGACACACAAACGCGACCCGCGCGATTTCGCACTGTGGAAGGCGGCCAAGCCCGGGGAGCCGTACTGGGAGACGCCGTGGGGGCGCGGCCGACCCGGCTGGCACCTGGAGTGCTCGGCGATGGCGGGCACGTACCTGGGCGACCGTTTCGACATCCACGGCGGCGGTCTGGACCTGGTGTTCCCGCACCACGAGAACGAGATCGCGCAGTCCAAGGCCGCGGGAGAACAATTCGCCGACTACTGGCTGCACAACGCCTGGGTGACCATGTCCGGGGAGAAGATGAGCAAGTCGCTGGGCAACTCGCTGCTGGTCTCGGAGATGGTGCGTCGGGTACGCCCGATCGAGCTGCGTTACTTTTTGGCCGCCCCGCACTACCGCTCGATGGTGGAGTACTCCGAGGAGGCCCTGGTCGAGGCGGGCAGCGCGTTCGGCCGCATCGAGACGTTCCTGCGCAACGCCATCGACCTGCTCGGCCCGGTCGAGCCGGGCCCGGTGCCGGAGGCGTTCGCCGAAGCGATGGACGACGACCTGGGCACCCCGGCCGCAATCGGGGTGGTGCACACCACGGTGCGCGAGGGCAACACGGCACTGGCCGCCGGCGACAAGGATGTGGCCGCCGCCCGCGCCGCGGAGGTACGCGGCATGCTCGGCGTCCTTGGCCTGGATCCGGCCTGCGCGCCGTGGGTGTCCACCGGTGGGGCGGACCTACTGGGAGTGGTGGACCGATTGGTGCAAGAGTTGTTGACGCAGCGTCAGACCGCGCGGGAGCGCAAGGACTTCGCCGCCGCCGACGCGATCCGGGATGGATTGCGGGACGCGGGTGTGGTGGTCGAGGACACCCCGGCCGGACCGCGTTGGACGGTGCGCTGATGGCCGGCAACAGTCGTCGGCAGGGTGCTACCCGCAACCCCGGCAGCAAGAAGGGTTCCACCGTCGGCTCGGGCGGCAACAAGGCCCGCGCCCTGTCCGGCAAGGGTCCGACGCCCAAGGCCACCGAGCGCACCGGGCACCCCGCGGCACGTCGGGCCGCGGCCGCGCGCCGTGATGCCCCGTCAGGTCGGTCGGCCAAGGCGCCGTCCCGGGCCGGGAAGGACGCGAACGAGATCGTGGTCGGGCGCAACTCGGTGCTCGAGGCCCTGCAGGCGGGCATTCCCGCCTCGCTGTTACACGTCGCCGAGCGCATCGAGTCCGACGATCGAGTGCGTGCGGTTCTCAAGCTGTGTGCCGAGGCCGGGGTGCCGATGTTGGAGGCCCCGCGGCCCGAGCTGGATCGGATCACCGGACGCGCCCTGCACCAGGGCCTGGCGTTGCAGGTACCGCCGTATGACTACGCGCACCCCGACGACCTGCTGCAGCGGGCGGCCCGGGCGCGGCAGAACCCGCTGGTGGTCGCGCTGGACGGGGTGACCGACCCGCGCAATCTCGGCGCGGTGCTGCGCTCGGCCGAGGCCTTCGGCGGTCACGGGGTGCTGGTGCCCGAGCGCCGCGCCGCCGGCATGACCGCCGGCGCCTGGAAGGCCGCGGCGGGTTCGGCGGCCCGATTGCCGGTGGCCCG
>DASXPS010000034.1 GCA_036493475.1 Sporichthyaceae bacterium
CCCACTCGCAACTCATCGGAATCGCCCAGTACCGCGACTGGTACCTCGACCGGCCCCGCCGGTGACTCGAGCGGCGGCAACGCCGGTGTCGACAGTGCCGGCGACAGTGATGAGGGGTCGGAGGACGGACCGACGATGCGCAGGACCGCAACGTCGTGCGAAGTATCGGCCCCAACGAGCGCGGCGGAGAAACCGCGCCCGAGATCGAGGTCGACGACCTCGATCTGCGTGGCCTCGAAGACAACGTGCGCGTTAGCCTCGATTCCCGGTAGCCGAGTCTGAGCCTCCCGCCTGCTCCGTGCGCTGTCCATGATCTGTGTAACCGCTGGTGAGGGCGCTGGCCGCGACACGAGGACTGATTACTTCAACAGAACTTCTGGAACCACAACCCGGCCGTTGTGCAAGTTGTATCCGCCGATACTGTGAATGCTCCGGCCAGTACTTGCTGCTTATCAGGCCGTTGGGCTGCAGTTTCCCGGCGTGTCGAGTGTTCACCCACCGCCGGACCGTCCGTCGCGGCTCTATGATTCGACCGTGCCAGTGCTGGAGATACATTGAGGTCCGGGGCGGAGTTCTTCCTCAAGCCCGGCAGCTCCACGCAACGCCGGTACGAGGCGCTGCGCGCCTACTTCGTCCAGGAGATGCCCGCTGCGGAGGTAGCCGACCGGTTCGGCTATTCCACCGCCTCGGTGCACCAGATGGCTACCCTGCTGCGCACTGGGAAGATGACTCTGTTCACCGACCCGAAGCCCGGGCCGAAAGGCCCGCGCAAGGCCACCGGCGAGCTGCGCGAGCGAGTGCTGCTGTTACGCGCCGCCGAGCACAGCATCAGCGAGATCGCCGCGGCGCTGTCCGCGGCCGGGCTGCCGGTGTCCGCGCAGACGGTGTGGCAGATCCTGTCCGCCGAAGGGCTGCCGCGGCTGGGCCGCCGCGACGAGACCCGCCGGGGCAGCCCCAGCAGGTTGGACCCGATCAAGGCCGCCGCGCTACCGGATTGGCCCACCAGCCAGGTATTGCCGTGTGACCACGCCGGGCTGCTGCTGTTGTTCCCCGCGATGGCCCAGTTGGGGCTGTCCGAGCTGGTCGGCGGCTGCGGCTACCCCTCGACCACCGCGCTGACGTCCTGGCAGTCAATCGGGACCCTGCTGCTGGCCAAATGCGCCCGCCGCCCGCGGGTCCACCACCTCGGGTCACTGTCCGACGACGCCGGGCTGGCCGCCACCCTCGGGCTGACCGCGCTGCCCAAGGCCACCCACCTGGGCTCCTACTCCTACCGGGTGCGCCGCGAATCCAACCAGAACCTGCTCACCGGGCTGGTCCGCAAGCTGCGCGAGCTCGGGCTCGCGACCGGGCAGGCCGGGTTCAACTGCGACTTCCACGCCATCCGCCACCACGGCGATGACGCTGTCCTGGAGAAGCACTACGTGCCCACTCGCTCCCAGCGCACCCGCGCGGTGCTGACCTTCTTCGCCCAGGACCACACCAGCACCGAGATGGTCTACGCCAACGCCGATATCACCAAGACCGAGCAGGCCCGCGAGATCATCGCCTTCGCCGACTACTGGCAACACACCACCGGCACCGACCCCGGCCTGCTTGTGTTCGACTCCCAGCTCACCAACTATCGGGTGCTCAACGAACTCACCGCCCGCGGCATCACCTGGCTGACCCTGCGCCAACGCGGCCACACCGAACTCTCCCGCCTCGCCGCGCTGCCCGCCTCCGCCTGGCACTACGCCACCATCGACCGAGCCGGCCGCTACCGCCGCCCCCAGATGCACGAAGACATGACCAACCTCAAAGGCATCGACGCGAAAGTCCGCCAGATCGCCGTGCGCAACATCGGCCACGACCAACCCACCCTGCTGATCACCAACGAGCTGACCACCACCACCAAGGCCCTCTTCGCCCGCTACGCCGAACGGATGATCATCGAGAACGAGCTCGACGCCTACATCGGCGGGTTCCACCTCAACGCCCTCTCCAGCGGTATCCCCCTCAATGTCGACCTCGACACCACCCTCACCGTGCTCGCCGGCAACCTCTACCGCCTCTTCGCACGCACCATGCCCCGCTACGCCGCCGTCACCCCCGACACCCTCTGGCGGCACTTCCTCGACACCGGCGGCACCCTGCACATCACCGAGAACACCGTGACCTGCGCGCTCAACCTCCGCAGCCACCACCCCGTCCTCATCGACGCCGGCTTCGCCGATCTCAAGACCCCCATCCCCTGGTGGAACGGACGCACCCTCCGCTACCGCTTCCCACCCCGCTGATCCCCCATCAGAAACCTCAACTCAACTTCCGCACCGGGAATCGAGGTTAGTGACGATCAGCCCGCTCGCGCCCAGCACGATCCCGGTTCCCGCGCCCTCCGCACCTGGGAACCGGGAGTACACATCGACGACCCCGCGCTCGGCGCCGGACCACCCTGATAGATCAGGCGCGCCCGAGG
>DASXPS010000035.1 GCA_036493475.1 Sporichthyaceae bacterium
TGCGGATGCGCGGGCGGGCGTGCAAGTCGTCGTCCATCGGATAAAAGTCGCCGGCCAGCCGGGAGACCACCGGTTGCGCGCCCCACAGCGACACCGCGAACACGACCGCCATGAGCAGATCACTGAGCACCGGCTGCAGGACGTAGAGCAGGGTGCTGCCGCTGGCGAAGGCGAATGCGGTCTTCGCGGTCAATCCGAGCGCGGCGAGCCACAACAGCGTCGAGGTCCGGCGACCGGTGGCGATGCGCCACCCGACCAGGCCGTAGCACCACAACAGCGCGGAGATCAGCGCCGCCGACACGCCCCAGACCTGCAGACTGATGTAGAACAAAACGGACGGGATCAACGACACGGTGGCGATCGTCGTGGCGATGTGCCGCATGACCGTCTTCAGCGCGGGTCGGAGCGGAGCCGGTGCGATCGGCAGGCTCGGCGCGACAGCCAGCGACATCTATCTCCTCGGGTTGGCATATGAGTACCCGCCTGAGATACGAGGATGCTGTGTTCAACGCCTCAATGTGCTTTGTTTCACCGACTGTTGTCGCTCAGGACAAGTACGTGCCATGTCCCTCGGTGACTGCGCCGTGTTCGTCCAGGGTGAGCACCTCGCAGACCAATCGGCCCAGTTGGTTCCGATAGTTGATGACCAGGGTGTGCACCCCGGCGTAGACGCCGAGCACCTCGAAGTGCAGGTCGGTGATCTTCCTCAGCGCGAAACTCCAGTAATCGCGCAGCGCCGCCTTGCCGCGCACCACGCCGTCGCCACCGAGCAGGGACTGCGCCACCGGCGAGGTGAACACCACGTCGTCGGTGAAGTGCTCGAGGATGCGCTCCACGTCGTGGGAGTTCCAGTCCGCCACCCAACGGTCGGCGAACTTCTGCGCCTCGGCGTGTTCCATCGGTAGGTCCCTTCCTGGTGCCGGCGCGCCGGCCGGGTTTGCTGGTAGCCCGCATCTAACCTGGCCGAATGCCCCGACCGCTCGCGGTTATTGACCTGTTCGCCGGCTGCGGCGGCATGACGTCGGGGTTCGTGCGGGAAGGCTTCAGCCCGGTGCTGGCCGTGGAGTGGGACCTGGCCGCGGCCGCCACCTACGCTGCCAACCACGGCGCGGACCACACCGTGTGGGGCGACATCGCCGACGTGGCCGACGCCGACATCCCCCGCGCCGACGTGGTCATCGGCGGACCGCCGTGCCAGGGCTTCTCCAACCTCGGCTCGCGCGACGTGCACGACCCGCGCAACAAGCTCTGGCAGCAGTATCTGCGGGTGGTGGTGGCGGCCCGGCCGAAGATCTTCGTGATCGAGAACGTGGATCGCTTCCGGTCCAGCACCGAGTTCGCGCTGCTCACCCGCGAGGCCGCGGGCGGCATGATCGCCGACTACACGCTCACCGAGGGCCTGCTGCTCGCCGCCGACCATGGCGTCCCGCAACGGCGGGTGCGCACCTTCGTGATCGGCTCCCGGATCGGGCCGGTGGAGCTGCCTGCCCCCAGCCACGCCCGCGATCCCGGCCCCGGCCGGCCGGCGTGGCGCACGGTGCGCGACGCGATCGGTGACGAGGCGCGCTTCCCGCGCCGGCCGGCGGGCACCGAGCTGCCCGCGTCCCGCACCACATTCTTCGGGCGCAGCGTGCCCGGCCTGTTCAAAGGTCGCGACCTGCACTTCGGACGCAAGCCCCGGGAACTGTCCCTGATGCGCTACGACTGCGTGCCGCCCGGCGGCGGCCGCTTCGATCTGCCCGACGAGCTGTTGCCGCGCTGCTGGCGGGACAAGCCGACCGGCACCACGGACGTGATGGGCCGCATGCGGTGGGACGCCCCGTCGCTGACGGTGCGTACCGAGTTCTTCAAGCCGGAGAAGGGCCAGTACCTCCATCCGCAGTGGGACCCGGGCCGCCCCGGCCGGCGGGTGAACCGGGTCATCACGCACGCTGAGGCGGCGGCGCTGCAGGACTTCGACTCCGACTACCTGTGGTGCGGCTCCAAGACCGAGATCGCCAAACAGATCGGCAACGCGGTACCGGTCGGGTTGGCCGCGGCCGTGGCCCGACGGGTGCGGGCGGCGTTGAGCTGACCCCGCGTCAGTCCAGGTCGGAAGCGGCGCTCGGGATCGAGGTGGCGGCACCGCCGTCGTCGCCCGAGGAATCCTCGCTGCCCGCCGAGGGGCTCGGCGAGGCCGTCGCGGGGACGTCGTTGTCGTCGCCGTAACTTTGATCGGCGGTCCGGGCGGTCGCCCAGTCACCCATGCGCTGCGGGCAGGACAGGCTCAGCCGCAGCTGCACCTCGTCGGCCAATGACTGCAGCGTGGAGGCCCCGTCCGAGTCCGAGCCGGCCTTGGTGCGTTGTTCGGTGACCAGCTTGCTGAAATCGTCGGGTGAGGAGTGGCACAGCGTGCTCAGCGCCTCGCTGAACCCGGTGGCGGGGATCAGCAGTCCGGTCGGAATGGACAGCTGCTGCGCGGCGTCGCGGTAGTCCGAGTATGCGACATCCTTGAACGCGTAGGGGTCCGCGGCCGTCGAGTCGGGGGCGGCCGTCTGCTTGCTCGCGGCCTCTGCCGAGGTGCCGGCGAGTGGCGAATGTCCGCACCCGGCCAATCCCGCCAGCGCGGCCACAGCGGCCAACGAGGCTAGGGATTTTCTGCGCATATGGCCCCCTTACCTGGACAGTAGGGCCGTCGCGATCGTGGTGTCAGCGCAACGGATGCAACCATGACCGGACCGGGGGCGAGTCCGGGGGCTTTGCTCTTCTTGTGAAGAAAGATGGTGCCCAGACGTGGCCCGGGTCAAACCCGGGGACCAACTGGAAATTCGCCGGGAACACTACCGGCCGGCACCTGGACCTCGATCTCCGCGGACAGCCAGGCGTCCTCGCGCAGCAGCTGCAGCCGGTCGCCGCTCCAGAACCGGCCGGGGTCATACCAACCGGCGTCCCGTCCCTCGGGCAGCAGCCCCATCGCCTGATAGGCCTTGGCCACCACCTCGGCGCAATAGGCGCTGCGCGCTTGACGGGCGCGGGCGGGTCGCGGTAGCCGGGCGGCCAGCCATTTCCCGGTCAGCGCGGCGGTGGACGGGAACGGGGTGCCGTTCAGCCGGGCGATGGTGCGCAGTAGCGCATCCTCCATGTCCCGGGTGATGCCGGCGTCCAACTGGCGCAGCCACGCGGCCTGGCCGTATTTCGCCGACCACACGGTGACCGCGTCGCGCAGGTCGTGCAGCTGCACGCCGCGGTGCGCGGTGCCGGTCCACACGTCGGGCAGCGCGCGGCCCAGCTCCGCATGCCACATCAGCGGCGGCAGGTCATCGAGCACCACGGCCATGCCGACGTGGTTCACCGGGGCGTTGGTGAACACCCGGATTGCGCGGTCGGCCGCGGCAGTGCCGCGGAACAGCCACAGGTCACCGGTGCGGCTGATGTCGACCGCTTCGTCGAGGGTGATCCGCGCGCCCTGCATATGACTACGGTAGGGCCGTGGAGTGGCGGAAACTGTGCGGCGTGGCCGGACTTCTCGGTGTCGTGGCCGGTGGCGTGCTGGTCGCCCGGGAACAGCGGGCGCGGGCCTCCTACACTCCGGAGGAGATCCGGGCCCGGTTGCGGGCCCGGCTGGCGGGCGCCTCGGCGCCCTCGCCCCCGTGAGCGTCAGCGAGCGAGGCCTCTCTTCCACCGACGACGTCGCCTGACTCAGCTCGCCCGGCGGCGTTGCTGCCGGCGTTTCTCCAGCCGGGCCAGCGTCGTCTCCAGATCCGCCCGCATGCGCTCGCGCATCCGGTTGAACATCCAGGCGCCCATCGGGAACGCCGGGATCTGCAACTCCAGCCCGCCGCGCATGCGCATGGCCAGGCCCTTGTCGTTGACCACGAACTTCTCGATCTCCGACCACGCGTAGTGCTTGGTGCCGAGCCAGCCGACCACTGCGACGTCCTCGCCGAGCAGCAGGCGCAGCCGGGCGGCGCGCAACGCAACCCCGGTCACCAGAACCGCGCCGGCGAAGCCGATGACCTTGTCGCGGGTGGAATCGCCCGCAATCGCCGCATAAACCAAAATCAGCGCGACCAGCGCCCAGGGCACCCAGGACGTCAGCCGCTGCATACCCAGCTGCCCGATCTCCTCCCGCGGCGTCACGCGCCGGAACGTTAGTCCACGTCCACCGACGCATGTCATGCGCAATAGGTGCTTGTCATGCGTCCATCCGACTGACAAAGCCCATCTGCGCATGACATGCGCATCCGGGGGGGCTCAGATCATGTGCGCCCGCCGCCAGATCAGCGCAGACGGTCCACCGATCAGCTTCTCCTCGCGCAGGAAGGCGGTGATGCGCTCGGCGCGCCAGCGGCGCGACTGTTGGTGGTACGGGTTGGACATGGCCGCGGAGCGGCCCGCGCGCGGATCGATGCCGACGGACTTGTACACCGCCGGGTCGATCATCGAGTCGATGATCAGGTAGGAGATCGCCGCGGTGAGCTGACGGTGCAGCTCGCGGAACGGCCAGCGCATGCCGGCCATCCGGCGGCTGACCTCCTCGCGGGCGAAGCGCACGTGCCGCGCCTCCTCGATCACGTGGATGCGGTTGACCTGACGGATCAGCGGCTGCAGCGACGGGTCGTCCATCATGATCCGCTGCACCCGGTCGGTGGTCTCCTCGGCGACCAGCACGGCGGCGAACATGGACGGGCCGCCCATCGCCGCCTTGGCGATGCGGGTGATCTCGTGGGTCAGCCGGGGCGGGCGGTAACGCGGGACGCCGAGCACTTCACAGGTGCGGGCGAACATGATCGAGTGCCGAGTCTCGTCGCCCAGTTCGGTGAGCGCGTACTGCGCGTGCGCACTGCGCGGATCCAGGTCGTAGGCGTAACGGGACAGCAGCTGCATGAGCACCAGCTCGAACCACAGCCCCACCGACATGCCACTGGCGATCTCGTGCTTGGACAGCTCGACGCGTTCCGCGGGGCTGAGTTGATCCCACAGCCCGGTGCCGTAGAGGGACACGTGCTCAGGGGTCATCCAGAACAAACCGGGCACCGGCGGGGTGTCCCAGTCGATGTCGGTGCCCGGGTCGTAGGAGTGCCGCGCCGAAGCCGTGAGCAGCCGACCGGCCACGGCCTCACGATGGGTGAACGGGTCCTCGGTGAGCGGGGGCATCAGTCTCTCCTGCCTGGTACGTGGTGTATCACCTATCAATGTTGGATGGTACACGCCGTACCACTCATCGGCTAGACTCTCGGTGTGATTCCGGACGGCGCCGCGCCCGAACCGGCGGCCACCGAGCCGCTGCGCGGCCAGGCTGCACGCTGGGCCGGGCAGCGGGACCGGCGTCGCGCGGAGTTCGTGGACGCCGCCCTCGGTGTCATCGCAGAGCAGGGGCCCACCGTCTCCGTGGAGGACATCGCCGCTCGGGTCGGGGTGGCTCGCACTCGGATATACCGGCACTTCACCGACCGCGCCGATTTGGAACGCGCGATCAGCGGGCGGGTGGCCCGACTGGTGGTGGCCGACCTCGAGCCGCTGTGGCACCCGCAGGGTTCGGCCCGACAGATGATCGCGGGCGCCATCGGCGCCTACGTGCGCTGGATCGGCGACAACCGCAATCTGTTCCTGTATCTGCACGCGCACGCCCGTCCCGCCCCCTCGAGCGTCAGCGAGAGAGGCCTCATCGACGACCCCAACGACCTGGACGCCGTGTCCGGGGTGCGCCGCGCGGTCGCCGCACACTTGTCCAGGCTGTTCGGCGGCTACCTGGGCTGGCTCGGCTTGGACGCCTCGGTGAGCACCGACCTCGGGCATGCCGTGGTCGGCATGGTCGAGTCGGTCGCCGACCGTTGGGCGGCCGGCGGCGGCACGGACCCCGACGTGGTGATCGCGCGGCTCGGCGAGTGGACCTGGGCGATGCTCGCCGAGACCCTCGCGGGCGCCGGCGTCACTCTCGACCCCGACCTGCCGCTGCCACCTCTGGGCTGAGGTGTCAGGGCGTCCGCAGATTCGCGGCCATCCGTTCGAGTACCGCGAGCGCGACATCAACCTGCGCCGGCTGGATGCCGTCCAGCGCGCGGGTGCGCAGCGCGTCGACGTCTGCGGATATCCGACCGTACGCGGCCTCGCCCTCCCCGGTGAGCGTGTAGGTCGACCCATCGGTCGCCGCCCAGTCCCGGCGTACCAGGTCGTCGACCACGTCGGTCTGGGTCACCGAGGCGGCCACCCAGAACGGCAACAGGGCCTCGGCGATGTCGGCGCGGCTGCACGGGCCGGTGCGCAGGGTGAGCAGCACCTGCCAGTGCCGGCGGCGTAATCCGTTTCGCTTGAGGGTGACGTCCAGCGCGGCGTCGAGCAGACCGTCGACGTGTTTGAGCCAACCCGCCAGGGAACGTTCCGGCGTGGTCACCGGCTGCCCCCCGAACACGCCGAGGACCGGGTACCGCGCGGGCACCCGGTCGACGGCCGCGAACTCACTTCTTGGACAGGCCCAATTGGACGATGCGACCCACGGCGCCGCGTACCTCGGCCGCGGTGGCACCGGCATCGGCCGCGCGGCTACCCGCCGTGGCCGCGACCAGGCTGGCCAGCGCCGCGGCATTGGCCTTGGCGTCCTTGGTGTTGCCCGCCACGGCCGCCAATGGTGCGGCAACGCCGCCGAGCACGGAGGCGCGCACCTTCTTGAACCGGGCGTCGCCCTCGGAGGCGGCGGTGTCCAGCACGCGGAGCACCGCCTCGTTGTCCTTCCAGAACCCGCTGATGCCGTCGACGATCTTGTCGACCGACGCGGCCGCCGCCCGGCCGGTCATGCTGGCGCCCTCGGCCAGGGACTTCAGCCCGGCGGCGTCCTTGGCCACGTCCGTGGCCAGGGCCAGCACCGCGGTCTCCACGTCCGCGAAGTACTGGTAGAAGGTCGCCGGGGAGGTTCCGACCTCGCGGACGACGTCGGTTACCCGCACGTCGCGGTACGGCATGGTCGCCAGCAATTTCTGGAGCGACTCGAGAATCCGGTCCCGCGTCTCCCGGGCGCGCCGCCCGGCCATGCGCTTGTCAACGGTGCGGAGCTTTACTTTCGCTGCGTCAGTTTTGGCCACGTCCGATAGCCAACCATAGATCTGACGTCCAGTCATCCTGACGGACCGTCTCTCTGGTTAGCGGACGGCAAGACTTCCCTGACGTCTTGATTTCACCGTCCGATCATGATCACGGGCCGGTGTCGCCTCCCCGGGGATTAACCCGGGGACGGTCGGGGAGACTGCTGGTCATGGATACCAACGCACTGGTGCTGGAGCTCTACGGACGCATTCCGCCGCTGGCCCACGAGGTGGTGAAGGGGTTGACCGCCGAGCAGTTGATGCACCGGCCGGCGCCGCACGCCAACCACATCGGCTGGCTGATCTGGCACACCGCCCGGGTGGAGGACCACCAGCCGGCCGAGGTCGGTGGCTACGAGCAGGTGTGGGTGTCGCAGGACTGGGCGGGCCGCTTCGGTGACCCGGTGGACCCCGACGACCACGGCTACGGCCACACCAGCGAGCAGGTCGCCGGGGTTCGGACGACCAGCGCCGAGGACCTGCTGGCCTACTCCGACGCGGTGCACGAACGCACTGTGAAGTTCCTGGGCGGGCTCACCGATGCCGACCTCGACCGCATCGTGGACCGCAACTGGGACCCGCCGGTCACCCTGGGCGTGCGGTTGATCAGCATTGCCGACGACTGCCTGCAGCACCTCGGTCAGGCGGCGTATCTGCGGGGGCTGCTCGTTGGCTGACGTGGCCGCGGTGCTGGACACCCTCGCCAACGCCGGCCCCTTCTTCGCCCTCGACCCGGACCCGCCGCCCGCCGCGGGCGCGGGCGACGGCCCCGCCTGGTACCGGTTCACCGAACTGCTCGACGACCCGACGCTGCTGGCTGTCCGGGTGGCCGCGGTGCGTGCCGCGATCGCCGAGCGGGCGGGCCTGGAGGTGGCGGACATCGACCCGCGCGCGGCGGCCTCGCTGGCCCACCTGGGGCTGACCTCGCGGGTGGTTTCCCCGGTCCTCGGTGGGGTGCTGCTCGCCGGTGAACTGGTGGAGTTCGACGCCGTTGCGCTGTGGTGGCGCGACGTGCTCGGCCCGGTGCCGCTGGCCGCGCCGGGATTGACCACCCGCCCGGTGGACCCGCGCGACGTGGCCACCGTGGCCGCGGCGTTGACCGCCGGCCCGGCCACCGCGCTGATCGAGGCCTTCGCGACCCACGGGGTGTCCCGCCGGGTGCTGTGGGGGAACCTGGCCTCGGCCGCCGCGGGCGCCTTGTCGATGCTGCGTCAGATCGCGCCGGGTGGACCCTCTGCGGTCGGGGAATTCGGCGCGGCGTTGTTCGCCCAGCCCGTGCTCAGCGACACCGGCGGGTTCGGCCCGACCGGCTTCCGGCGCAACAGTTGCTGTCTGTACTACAGAGTGCCCGGCGGCGGACTGTGCGGGGACTGCGTGCTCAAAAACCGGCCGGAACCAGCTCGGGCTGCGTCCGGTTGAGCTTCTTGCCGTTGAGCACGCGCTCGGCGAGCGGCGCGAACACGAGGCCGATCGTCGACCACAGGATCAGTTGGGCGGCCACCGAGTAGACCCGGAACTGGGCCAGCACGTCCGCCGGGAAGCCCGGGAAGACGATGTGGCCACTGGAGTCGGTCAGCGGCAGCGGCGTCTCCGTGGCGTGCCGGCCGTACTCATAGACATTGACGCGCAGCAGCCCCAACGACGGCAGCACCGCCATCGCCAGAATGATCACGCCCAGGTAGCCGAGCCCGGCGAGGATGCAGGCGTTCCAGTTGCCGAGCCGAAGGGCCATGATCTGCCCCAACCGCACCATGATCACCGCGGCGATCAGCGACGTGATCAACATGGTCAGGAACAGCGTCCCGCGGGTGTGGATGGTCTCGGGGTGTCCGATGGCCGGCGGGTTCGCCGGGTACTTCGCGAACGGCGCCAGGTAGATCACCACGAATCCGGCCGCGGCCACCAGCAGGGCCAGCGGACGCGGGCGGATGCGGCCGGTGCGCCCCAGGCACAGTGAGTAGGCCACCGCCAGCAGGCCGCCCATGGCGATGCCGAACACGATCATCCCCACGCCGATGCCGACGTTGCGCTGGATGGTGCGACTGAAGATGTCCGGCCCCGCCGCCTCCACGGGCAGGCCCGCCGCCTTGTCCAGCGCGGACTGCGCATCGTCCCGCGCGCTCTCGTAGTCGATGGCCCTCTGGATCACCGGCTCGGCGAACAACCGGGCAAAAATGAACGCGAGCAGCCCACCGCAACCACCGGCGAGCAACCCACGGAGAATGAGCTTGCGCTCCACGGCGAGATTCCCCGCTCTCGAAGGATCAGTGGCAGGGGAACCC
Organism: Sporichthyaceae bacterium; assembly: GCA_036493475.1. Lineage (NCBI taxonomy): Bacteria > Bacillati > Actinomycetota > Actinomycetes > Sporichthyales > Sporichthyaceae > Sporichthyaceae bacterium. The sequence goes on from DASXPS010000035.1 coordinate 9,341, forward strand.
GAGGAAGTGTCGGGCGTCGTGCACGAACTCGTGGACGACCATGCTCTTGCCGAACACCGAGGTCATGCCCTCGTCGACACCGATGAAGTAGTAGGCCATGGCGCACAGCACGGCGGTCCCGAACAGCCACGCCATGGCGGCGGGCAGGGTGACCACGACCGGCGTCGCGCGGAGATCCGAACTCGCGTTCGGCTGAGTGACACTCATGTCAGAAACTCCCTTCGGGGATCACGCGTCCCCTCGATCGATTGGGCTGCGTCGAGAGCCGGCGTCCTGACTCGCGTCGTGTACGACGCTCACAGTGGCGCGACCGTGCCGGACTTCCACCGGCTTCCCCAGCTCCCGCGCCTCGCCACAGTAGTGCTGCGGGGCGGTGGCACGCCAGGCGACCCGGAAGGGGGAGACTGAAGCCACGTACCGCAACCGAGGGGCACGGGTGGACCACTACCGGCAGGCCAACCTGCAGAACTGGGAGTCGCGGGTCCCGGTTCACCTGGCCGCGGACAGTGACGGCGTCCAGGCGCTGGTCGATGACCCCACCGCGTTGTCCACCGTGGTCGCCCACGACGCCGCGGTCCTCGGCGATCTCACCGGGCAGCGCGCCGTGCACCTGCAGTGCCACGTCGGCACCGACACGCTGTCGTTGGCCCGGCTGGGCGCGCAGATCACCGGGTTGGACTTCGCGCCATCCGCAATCAAGGCCGCGTGTCACGTGTGTGAACGTGCCGGGGTACCCGCCCGGTTCGTGGTCTCCGACGTCTACGACGCCGGGGTTGCACTGGACGGGGAGCGCTTCGACCTGGTCTACACCGGGGTCGGCGCGCTGTGTTGGCTGCCGGACATCGTCGGCTGGGCCCGGGTGGTGGCCGCATTGCTGGAACCCGGCGGGCGGCTGTTCGTCCGCGAGATGCACCCGGTGCTGTTCACCCTGGACGACGAGCGCGACGACGAACTGTTGGTCATCCGGTATCCGTACTTCAACACCGCCGAACCGCAGTTCGTGGATTCCCCGACCAGCAACTACCGGCCGGCGGAACTGGCCGCGCCGCAGCGCTACGTGTGGAACCACGGGCTCGGCGAGGTGATCACCGCGCTGATCGAGGCCGGGTTGCGGATCACCTCGCTGGTCGAGCACGACGAGGCGGAGTGGCACGCACTGCCTTGGATGGCACCCACCGCCGACGGCCGGTATGCGTTGCCGCCGGGTCGGGAACGGGTGCCGTTGATGTACACGATCACCGCTGTCCGCGAACGCCCCGCGGTGTGACGTGCGCGCCCGGTGGTCAGTCCCCGTGATGAAACCCGGTGCCGTTGCCGGCGCGCGCTGGATTCCCGGCCGCTCAGTCCCCGTGGTGCGGGGGCCGTTGCCGGCGCAGCCAGGCGTCGCGGTCCTCGGGCCGGTCGTCCTCGCCCCACCCCTGATCGGTGTCGTCCGTGCTGCGCTGCGGGAGCACGCGATCCGGGTCGGCCATACCCCCAGGATGCCGGCTTTCGGCCGGTCGCCCGCGGCGCCGTGATGCGGGAACGGTCCTCGGCCGCATTGTTGATGCTGCGACCCGCGCTCGTGGTGCTGCTGGTGACGGCGGACCCATTCCTGATCGGGCTGGCCCTACCCGACGTGATGAACGGTCTGGGGGTGCGTGCGGAGCAACTCAATCGGGGTACTGCGGTGCTCAGTGTGTATCTGGTGGGTGCCGCGGTGGGGGTGTGGACCACCGGGCGCACCCGGGTGCACCTCGGTGGGTGGTGGCCCGCGCCCACCTTGCTCGGGTTCGCGCTGGCCTCGGCGGTGGCGGGCAGCGTGCACCGCCTCGCGCCGTTCCTGGTGGCCCGCGGTCTGCAGGGTCTGGCCGCGGGTGCGCTGGTGCCGGTGGTCTGGCGCGCGGTGGACGACGCCCGGCGGGCGCTGGTTGCCCTGGCCGCGTGTGCGGTGCCCGCCCTGGGCCCGCTGCTGGGGATATTTCTGTTGTCCGCATGGTCCTGGCGGGCGGTGTGCTGGGCAGAGGCGATCCTGGCGCTGGCGCTGGCCTGGCGCTGGTGGCACACCCGAGGGGTGTCCGAAGCGGCCGGGGCGGACATCGGCCGACCGAATCGGCAGGTGATTGCAGCGGGCGCGGTGGCCGGGCTGGCCGCGACCGGACTGGCCGCCCTGGTGGTCTACGTCCCGCTGTTCACCCGCACCACCCGGGATCCGCACTCGGCCAGTGAGGCCGGGGCCATCAGCCTGCGAGGGTTGTTGGGGTTCGCGGTGGTGGCCGTTGCCGTGCTGATGCTGCGGCCAACCGCTACCCGGCGGCTGATCGTGGTGGGTCTGTTGCTCGCGGTGGGCGGGCTGTGCGGGCTGTCGTTCTGGAACGGCACCACGCTGCGCGGCATCGGCTGTTGGTTCGAGCTGATCGCGGTGGGTACCGGGCTGGGGTTGGTTTGTTTGCCGTTGGCGGCGTGGTGCGGCGGCGCGGCCAGAGCCGCGGGGGCTGCGCTGCTCGGCGCGGGCCTGGGCCTGGCGGCCCTCACCGCCGACGGGTTGATCGTGTTCCACGACCGGATGCGACACGTGTTGGACCCGGAGGACCTGTGTCCGACGGCGCCCGCGCAGTGCGCGGAGTACGAGCACGCCGCGCGCGAGGCGGTGTTGGACCAACTGCGCGCCGTGTTCGTCGGGGCCGCGCTGTGCGTCGCGGCGGCGGCCGTCATTGCCGCGCTGCTGTTGCGCGCACCCCGCCGGGTGCCGGCATGACCGGGTTGGTCGCCGCGCTGCGCGACGCGGTGCCGGACACCGACGACACCGTGCGGCGGCGCGCGGAGTACTCCTCGGATGCGTCCAACTACCGGCATGTGCCGGTGGCGGTGGTCTGTCCGGCCGATGCGGATCAACTGGCCGCGGCGGTGGCCGTGGCCGCCGCGCACGACGTGCCGGTGACCATGCGTGGCGCGGGCACCAGCGTGGCGGGCAACGCGATCGGACCGGGGGTGGTCATCGACTGCGCGCGGCGGATGAAGGCGGTGCTCGAGCTGGACCCGGACGCCCGCACCGCGCGGGTGCAACCGGGCGTCGTGCTGGATGCCCTGCAGGCGGCGGCCGCGCCGTACGGGCTGCGCTTCGGGCCGGATCCGTCCACCCATTCCCGCGCCACGCTGGGCGGGATGATCGGCAACAACGCCTGCGGCTCCCACTCCGTCGCGTGGGGTCGCACCGTGGACAATGTGCTCGATCTGGACGTGCTGCTCGCCGACGGCACCCGGCTGCGGGTCGGGCCGTTGGACAGCGCCGCGGCCGGGCCGGGCCGGGCGGCGGAGTTGCACCGGGCGCTGCACCAGTTGACGGATCGTCACGGCGCGGCGATCCGCACCGGGCTGGACCGCTTCGCGCGGCAATCCTCCGGTTACGGGTTGCACCACCTGTTGCCCGAGCGCGGCGCGAACCTGGCCCGGGCCTTGGTGGGGTCGGAGGGCACCTGCGCCGTGGTGCTCGCCGCGACCGTGACGTTGGTGCCGGTGCCGCGGCAACGCGCGCTGCTGGTGCTGGCCTTCGACGACCTGGCCGATGCCGCCGACGTGGGGCCCGCGATGGTCGCGTTGGGCCCGCTGACCTGCGAGGGCATGGACACCGCGCTGCTGCCACCGGGGGCCGACCCGGCAGCGGCGGGTCTACCGGCGGGCCGGGGCTGGTTGCTCTGCGAATTCGACGACGCCGACGCGGCACACGCCGCCGCGGCCCGCTTCGGTCGAGCTGCGGTGCTCACCGATCCGGCCGCCCGCGCCGCGGTGTGGCGGGTGCGCGAGGACGGCGCCGGGCTGGCCACCCGCGTGCCGGACGGCACCCGCGGCGGTACCCAGGCCTGGCCCGGCTGGGAGGACGCCGCCGTCCCGCCGGAGCGGCTGGGTGCCTATCTGCGTGACTTCCGTGACCTGATGCACCGTCACCAACGGCGGGGCGTGCTCTACGGGCACTTCGGTGACGGCTGTCTGCACGTGCGCATCGACTTCGACCTGCTGTCGGCCAACGGTGTGGCGCAGTTCCGGGCGTTTATTACCGAGGCTGCGGACCTGGCCGCCGCACACGGTGGCGTCGCCTCCGGCGAGCATGGTGACGGTCAGGCGCGGTCGGCCCTGTTGGCCCGCACCTACCCACCCGAGTTGATCGAGGCGTTCTCCGCGTTCAAGGCCGCGTGGGACCCGACCGGCCTGCTCAACCCGGGCATCCTGGTCGCCCCGCGGGCGGTCGATGCGGATCTGCGCCCCGGGCCGGCCAGACGCTCGTTGCCGGTGCTGTTCGCCTATCCGGAGGACGCCGGCTCGATGGAGAACGCCGCCCGTCGTTGTGTCGGGGTCGGCAAGTGCCGGTCGAACTCCGGTGGGGTGATGTGCCCGAGCTACCGGGCCACCGGGGACGAGAAGGACTCCACCCGCGGACGGGCCCGGGTGCTGCAGGAAATGCTGCGCGGTGAGCTGATCACCGACGGCTGGCGGTCGACCGAGGTGCGCGATGCGCTGGACCTCTGCCTGGCCTGCAAGGGGTGTCGCAGCGATTGCCCGGTCGGGGTGGACATGGCCACCTACAAGGCGGAGTTCCTGCACCACCATTACCGGCGTCGGCCCCGCCCCGCGGCGCATGTGTCCATGGGATGGCTGCCGCTGTGGGCGCGCCCGGCGGGCCGACTGCCCGCGGTGGCGAACCTGCTCGGCCGCAGTCGCTGGTTGCGCCGCGCCGCGGGTCTCACCGACGCCCGGTCGCTGCCGAGATTCGCCGCGCCATCACGACTGCCCGCCACCGGTGGCCCGGCCGACGGCCCGCCGGTGGCGCTGTGGGTGGACACGTTCACCGCTGCGTTCGCCCCGCACCTGGCGGTGGCCGCCTTCGACGTGCTGACCGCGGCCGGCCTGCGGGTGCAGGTGCTCGACGGCCGGCCTTGTTGTGCCCTGACCTGGGTGCACTCCGGGCAGTTGACGGTGGCCCGTCGGGTGCTGCGGCGCACCCTGGACTCCTTGGCGCCGCCGGCCGCCGCGGGGTTGCCGATCGTCGGCCTGGAACCCAGTTGCACGGCGGCGCTGCGTACCGACCTGCCCAACCTGCTCGCCGACGACCCGCGTGCCGGGACGGTGGCCGCAGCGGTGCTGTCGGTGGCCGAGGCACTCGAGCGGTTCGCGCCGGGCTGGCCCCCGGCCGGTGAGCTACGCACCGCCGGGCCGGTGATCGCCCAGGTGCACTGCCACCAGCACGCCGAGCGCGGCTTCGGCAGCGAGACCCGGTTGCTGGCCGCGGCCGGCGTCGAGGTGCAGGTGCTCGACGCGGGGTGTTGCGGTGGGGCGGGGGCCTTCGGCTTCGAACGTGAGCACTACGAGGTATCCGTGGCCGTGGCCCGTCAGGGTGTGCTGCCGGCCCTGGCCGATGCCCCGGACGGGGCGGTGGTGCTCGCCGACGGGTTCAGTTGCCGCGGCCAACTGACGCATCTGACGCAGCGTCGGATCGTGCATCTGGTCGAACTGTTACGCACCGCGGTGCCCGCCGGAGCCGACCGGATGGGATCCTGAACCGGTGGGTGTCCGCAAGCTGCGTGGGGGACGGCATGCAGGGCCGGTCGTTCCCGAGGAGCTGACCGACTCGACGTTCAACTCGTTGGGTGAGGCACCGGCGGTGTTGTTGGCCGCGGCGTTCGGGGCCGACGCACTGGCCGCGCTGCAGAGCGTGCCCCGCCCGGGCGGTTCCCCGGTGGTGGCCGGCGCGCGGCTGGCGTTGGCCGCCGAGCGACTGCTGGCACTTGACGAGGGCGAGCGTGCGGCGCTGTCCCAGGTGATCTCCAGTGCGCACCCCGCGTTGGGCGCTTACCTGACCCAGACGCTGGCCGCGGGGCGCGGCGCGGTGGCCGTGTCCCGGTTGGCCGATCGGGTGGGCGTCCACCGGCGCGACGTGGGCTGGCTGCACCATCACCTCGGGGTACTCGGCGGGATCCCCGGTCCGGCAACGTTCACCGACGACGACGGTGCCCGGCTGAGGCTGCGTCAGCAGGCCTCCGCCGTCGCCGGGGCCACCGCGGTGGTGCTGATGCGAGCGCTGCTCGACCCGGCCTACGGACTGTGGTTGACCGCCGGTATCCATCTCGAGCCCGACCGCGAACCGGATGGCTGGGCGTTCGAGCAACGCTTCCGGGCGCAGCAGAACGCGGTGCATTCGGCGATCAGCCGGCAGGTCGTGGGCCCGATGGCCTGGCCCCGTTTCCTGGGCACCCCGCCGACCGCGCTGGCCCGCTTCATCAACCGATTCGCGGGCTTGACCGGGTATCGGTTCGGGTGGGTGGCCCTCGACGACGTCGGGGATGAGCGCAAGAACGCGGCGCTCGCCGTGCTGAGCGCCGCGCTGATGGCCGGCGTCCCGGTACCGGTGTATCTGGGCCGCCCCGCCGACCGGCACGTGGTGCTGGCGCTGCCCGGGCCGGCGACCGACCCGCCACCGGAGCACCTTCGGGTTTACGACCCGGCCGCCGGCGCGGTGCTGGACGTCGCCGCATCCTCGTGGGCCGCCGGTGCGGCCGGGGTGAGCGGCTGGGAACGGCTGGAGGGCGTGGTAGTGCCGCGGCGCCGGGAGAACTGAGGATTCGTCAGGCGAGCTGCGGGGTCAGGTCCAACCGATAGCCGTGGCCGCGCAGTGTGGTGATGCCGGGTACCCGGGCCGGCGGTTCGGTGCGTCCGGCAGCAGCATCCAATCGGCGGCGCACCGCCGCGATATGCACATCGAGAGTCTTGGTGGAGCCGAACCAGTTCTCGTCCCACACGTCGGCCATCAGTACCTCGCGGCTCACCGCGTGGCCGGCCGAGCGGGCCAGGCGGGCCAGCAGATCGAATTCCTTGGCCCGTAGCTCCACCTCCGACCCACCCACCGAACAGCGCCGGGCGTGCGGATCGAGCACCAGGTCCCCGTCGCTGAACACCTCGCTGGGCGCTGAACCGTCCGCGGACAGCCGCCGCAGGTGCGCCCGGATGCGGGCGATGAGTTCGGTCATGCCGAACGGCTTGGTGATGTAGTCATCGGCGCCGGCCTCCAGGCCGACCACCACGTCCATTTCCTCGCGCCGCGCAGTCAGCATCACCAGCACACAGCCGGGCTGACGCACCCGCAGGTCTCGGCAGACCTCGACACCGTCCCGGTCCGGCAGGCCCAGGTCCAGCAACACCAGGTCGAAGGAGGTGCGGGTGGCCTCGATCAGCGCACTACCGCCGGTGCGTTGCCACACCACGTTGTGCCCGTTCGCGCGCAACGCCGCATCTACCCGGCGTCCGATCGCCTCGTCGTCCTCCACCAGCAACAATCGCGCCACGCACCGAAGGGTATGGCGCGGGAGTCGGCGTCGTCTGCGCGGGCGGTTAGCTGACGGCCAAACCAATCTTCATACCTGGTACACAGGGTGCGTCGGTCGGGCTCGGCGTCGACAATGAGCCCCGCGTCGGGGCGCGACGCGGCCTGGAGAGATCTGAGGGTGTGCATGACGGATCACGCGGCGGTGCCCGGGGCACCGACGGTGAGCCGACCCGTCGCGGTGGTTGCCGCGCTGGTCGCGGGCGGCGTGGCGTTGGATGTGTTGGTCCATCACGCCGAGGTGACCAACGCCCTGCTCGGGGTGCGCGGGGCGGACCGGCAGTGGCTGGCCATCGCCGGCCTGGCCGCGATGGCCCTGTGGATCACCGGTACCGCCACGCAGTTGGGCGTGTTGCGCATCACCCCGCCGGTAGGTCGACTGTTCGCCGTCCAGGTGGCCGCTTCGTTCGCGAACAGCCTGGTGCCCGGCGGCGTGGGCGGCATGGCGGTCAACGTCCGTTTCCTGCGCCGACACGGGCTGAACACCCGGGCGGGCATGGCCGCGGTGGGCATGAACTCTCTCGCCGGGCTGCTGGCTCACCTGGCGTTGTTGGCCGGAGTGGCCATCGCGGTGCCGGGGCGTTTCCACGAGGTGTGGCGCACGCTGAACGGCGACGTGCACGCGGCTATGTCCCGGCACCTGTTGGTCGGCTGCGGGGTGGTGGCGGCCCTGTTGCTGCTGGCCACGCTGGTCGCGGTGCTGCGTCGACGCGAGGTCCTGCGCGCCCGGGGTGAAGCGGTGCGCGCGGAGTTGGCCGCACTGCGGGACGTGCTGCGCCACCCGCGTCGTGCGGTGGCGTTGTGGGTGGGTGCGTTGGCGACCCCACTGCTGCACTGCCTGGTGCTGTTCGCGGTGCTGCACAGCCTCGAGGTGGGGATCAGCCCGATGACCGCGACCGCGGTCTACCTCACCGTGTCAACCGTGGCCGCGTTGATTCCCGCGCCCGGTGGGCTGGGCACCTTCGACGTGCTGCTCACCGGAGCGCTGGTCGCGGTCGGCGTGTACGGTCCCGCCGCGGTCGGTGCGGTGGTCGCCTACCGGTTGGTCACGGTGTGGCTGCCGCTGGTGCCCTCGGGCTGTGTGTTCGCGTTCCTGCTGCGCCGACGCGTCATCTGAGCGTGTGGTGATCACGCCGGCCAGTCCGCGGGCCAGCAGGGCGAGGGCCACCCCGGCAACCACGTCGAGCACGTAATGGTTGGCGGTGGCCACCACGGCCGTGCCGGTGAGCACCGGGTGCAGCACCGCGGGCGCGCGCAGGCTGTGCAGCCGGCCGGTGTGAGCGGTGATCGCCCACACGGTGAACACCACCCAGGTCGCCCAGGCCAGGTGCAGCGAGGGCATCGCCGCGTATTCGTCGGGCGGCGGATGCGCGGCCTGGCCGGTGCCCAGCGCGACGGCGATCGAGTCGGAGAATCCGGCCCCGGGCAACAGCCGCGGCGGGGCCACCGGGCACACCGCGAACACGATCAGGCCGGCCACGTTGGTCAGCACCAAGGTGTTGCGGGCCACCCGGTACACCGCTGGTGCAGCGAACCAGCACCACGCCAGCACACTCATGGCCAGCGTCAGGTGCGCCAGTTGGTACCACCAGGAGGCGATATCCCGCAGCGTCAGATGATGGGCGAGCCAGACATTGGCGGTGTGCTCCCAGTCCAGGTGCAGTCGACGTTCGGCACCGAGCACCGCCTGCCCGTCCGCCAACGCCTGCTCCCGGCGCGGCGCGGCGTGCCTGCGCACCCGGTCGTAGGCGAACAGCAGCAGCGCCACCACGACCAGCTCACCCGCGAGATGGGGACGAGGCGCGTCCCCTGCGCGCGCCAGTGCCGCGCGCCGCGGCAGGACCTCGCTGCTCACGCGGGTACGGCAACCGTTGTGTCGGCCAACGCGTACAGCTGGTGGGTACGGGTCAGCACGGTGTCCCAGTCCAGCGGCGGTGCGACGGACCGGTTGTGTGCGGCGATCGCGGCCCGTCGGGCCGGGTCGGTGGCCAGCGCGGCCAACTGCGCGGCCATCTGTGTGTCGTCCCGGGCGAGCAGACCCTCCCGGCCGTGCGCCACGAACTCCACCGTGCCACTCTGCGCCCGGGCCAGCACCGGTACCCCCGCGCAGCGCGCCTCCAGCGCCGCGATGCCGAACGACTCCAGCACCGCCGGGGCCAGGAACATGTCCGCGCGGGCCAGCGCGCGACGCACATCCGCCCGTGGCCGGACCCCCGCCAGCACCACCTCGGAGTGCAGCTGATGGCGGGTCAACCAACGCTGCATGCGGGGTCGCATCGGGCCGTCACCGAGCACCAGCAGGCGCAGCCGGACCTCGGCGGGCAGCTGTGCGCGCGCGTCGCGCAGGATGCGCAGCAGCGGCAGCGACCGTTTGCGGGAGGTCAGTCGCATCACCGCTACCGCCACCACGTCGCGCGTCTCGCGGGGGGTGGGCGTCACCTGCCAGGCGGCTACGTCCACCCCGTTCGGCAGTACGTGCACGGGGGTATCGCCGAGCATGCCGCGCAGCGGCGCGGCCGCCACCTCACTGACCGCGGTCCACACCGCCGGCCAGGTCGGCCATCGCCACACCCCGCGGAACAGTTGGAAGCCGGCCTCGGCGGGGCCGAGGATTGAGTGCATGGTGAATACCGTTGGCAACTCGGCGGCCAGCGCGGCTGCGGTGAACGCCAACGGCGAGAAGGGCGCGCCGTGCACGTGCACCACGTCGAAGCGGCCGGTCCGCAATGCTTGGCGCAGCACGGCGCGCACCGGGGCCCTCATGCCGGGCATGGTGCCCGCCTCGGCCAACCGGTGTACCACCACACCGGCTCCGACGGTGCCGCCGTCCTGGCCGGGCCGGCGCGGCGTGGAGGTCAACACCGTTACCCGATGGCCGGCGGCGACCTGTCGGGCGGCCAGGTCACGGACCTGCAACTCGATGCCGCCGCAGCGCGGCAGGTAGAAATCGGTGACATGGGCGATGCGAAGTGGACGGTGGGCGACCGGGCCGGGCACCGCGGGCAGGGCGACCGCGCCCACCGGTGGAGCTGACATGACCTTCACTCTCGTCTCGTTTCACGCCCACCCCGACGACGAGACGTTGCTCACCGGCGGCACCCTGGCGCGGGCAGCGGCCGAAGGGCATCGCGTGGTGCTGGTGGTGGCCACCGCCGGCGAGGCCGGTCTGGCGGCCGACAGCGGCGGGCGTCTCGGCGCGCGCAGGCTATGCGAGCTCAGGCAAGCGGCCGGTGAACTCGGCTGTGCGCGTGTCGAGGTCCTCGGGTATCCGGACTCGGGTTCGCTGTCGCCGGCGCCCGCGGGTTCGTTCGCCGCGGTGCCGATCGCCGAACCGGCCGCTCGATTGGCCGCGATCCTGCGCGAGGAGGCCGCCGACGTGCTCACCGTCTACGACGCGGCAGGCGGGTACGGGCATCCCGATCACATCGCGGTGCACCACGTGGGGTTGGCCGCGGCCCGACTGGCGGGCACCCGATGCGTGCTGGCCGCGACTCTCGACCGCACCGCGTTGCGCCGGGCGGCCCGGTTGTTGTCGTGGCTGCCGCGGGTCCCGGCGGACTTCGGCCCGGACCGATTCGTGGCCGCGTACACCGCGCGCGAACAGCTCACCCACCGCATCGACGTGCGCGGTTACACCGACGCGAAACGACGCGCCATCGCCGCACACGTCAGCCAGCGGGGCGGCGGGGACTCCATCCGTACGCTGGCCATGTTGTTGCGGCTCCCCCGGCCGGTGTTCCACCGATTGTTGGGTGCCGAGTGGTTCGTCGAGATCGGCCGCCC
>DASXPS010000036.1 GCA_036493475.1 Sporichthyaceae bacterium
GCGAGGCCGCGGCGAGGCGATTGGTCGCTCGTGACCGCCGAACCCGCGCCGCCCCGGATCGGCTACCGGTTGGTGTGGCCGCCGGGCTGGGCCCGGATCCCGTTGCGTTCGGGGACGGAGGAAGCCATCGAGGCGATCCTCGACACGGCCACCGCCGCCCTGCCGCCGGACGCCCCCGATGTGCCGGAGCGGCGGGCGCAGGTCGGCGCCTACCTGCGCGACACCGTCGCCGCCTACGACGAGAACTGCCTGCACCTGTACCTGCCCGTCGAGGCGGTCCACGGCGTTGTTGTGCCGGCGTCGTTCGTGGTCGCCGACATCGCCTTCGGTTCCGTCGACCCGCTCGACCCGAACCTGCTGATCGAAGGCCTCACCACCGGCCCGGGCGCCCGGCGGGTCACCATCGCCGGAACCGCCTGCTCCCGCACCGAAACCCTCGCGCCGGCCGATCCCGCCCGCGGTGTCCCGTTCCCGTCCCGCCGCGTCGTCTACGTCCTGCCGGTACCGGCGGACCCCGACCGTTGGCTCGTCGTCACCTTCTCCGCCCTGCGAACCGACTCCGACGACGACCCCTCCACCGTCTCGGTCGAGCTGTTCGACGCGATCATGAGCACATTCCGTTGGATCCACACCTGAGGCTGCGTGCCCCGCGGCCCGTCATGAGGAGCCGGGGCAGCCCTGCAGTGCGGGTGAGGCGCGCTGAGGCACGCCACCAGTGGGCAGAGTTGAAACGGGTGTGACGACAAAACGGGCGCCGATCGCCTCAGCTTTTTCAACTGTGTTCCGGAGTTGCGTGACCCGGGCCGATTGTCGGCGCGGCCAGGTAGGAATGCCACAGCAATCGACCGCGTGACGGGGGGACGGATGGAGCTGGACGCCGAGGGGGAATGCGTGAGGACTCCGCTCAAATTGCTGGAAATCTAAGGTAGCAGAAGTGCTACCGTGCGGTATGGAGACGATCCCGCAGAAGACACTTCGCAATGAGGTGGGCGAGGTCCTGCGTCGCGTCGAGGGTGGCGAGACGTTCATCGTGACCGTCGCCGGTCGGCCGGTGGCGGAACTCCGGCCCGTGCAGCGTCGGCGGTGGGTCAGCGGGCCGACGCTGGCCGCGGTTTGGCGCACTGCCGCACCGGCGACGCTGGCCGAGGATCTGGAAGCCATGCCTGGCGACCTGGTCGACCCGTTCGCCCAGTGAAGGCCGTCCTCGACACCTCGGTGCTAATCGGACCCGGGTTCTCCAGCGACGTCGATGCGGCGATCAGCGTGGTGTCCATCAGCGAACTGCACTTCGGGGTCCTGCTGGCCACCGACCCGGACGAACTCGCCCGCCGTACCGGTCGTTTGGCCACCATCGAGGCAACCTTCGATCCGTTGCCGGTCACCGTTGAGGTCGCTCGCACCTGGGGTCAGCTCGCGGCTGCGGTGGCGCAACGCGGCGGACGTCCGCGGCGACGCCAACTCGACCTTGCGATCGCGGCGACCGCCGTTGTCGAAAACGCCCCGTTGATCACCGTCAACGTCTCCGACTTCGCCATCATCAACGACCTCGTCGACGTGCGTGAGCCCTGATCACTTCCCGGTGTAGATCACGAACTGATTCGGATCCGGCTGGAACCCATTCGGCGACCCGTCGGGATTGGCGACGGTGTTGGCGTCGGTGTACTTGTACATGAACTCGCGGCCCTGGCCGTAGTCGTGATTCCAGCTCGAGCCGTTGCGTTCGCTCGGCGCCCAACTGAACCGCTGATCCATGTCGATGTCCGCGCTGTACACGTCCCCGTTGTTCAGCTGGGCCATCAACCGATCCCGCGTCAGGTTCGGACCGACCGCCAATGCCGCCAACGCGAACACGTTCGCGCCCACGTAGCCGGCCTGCGCGATGTGGTGGTTGATACCGCGGTTGTCCTGCGCGTACTTGTTCATCGTGGACATGAAGCCCGAACCCCACAGCCGGTACGAGGTGTTCGTCCAGTAGCGGCCGGCCGGCCACTTACCGAACAACGACCCCAGCGTCTCGGTCGCGAGGTTGTTCCCCGACATGCCCAGCGGCGGGTAGTAGCCCTGCTGCGCGGCCTCCACCATGAACTTCGCGACGGTGGCGGGGTTCACCACGTAGTGCACGATGTGGTCCGGGTTGGCCACCCGCATCGCCAACACATACGGCGCCATCGAGGTTTCCGAGATCGACACGTCGGACCGGTTGACCAAGTGCGACCCGGAGGCATCCAGGATCTTCGTCACCTGGTTGCAGGCCAACTGCATCTCGGGACTGTTCAGGCAGAGCAGCCCGTAGGTCTTGGGTTTGATCACCGAGCTGACCCAGTGCGCCCCGGCCATCGCCTCGTGCAGCATCGACATGTGCGTGGGGAACATGAACGGGTCTTGCCACTCGGTCTGCGAGTAGGCCCACATGCCGACCGCCGGGATGTGGTACTGCTTCAGGTCGTCGTGGATCGACGCGCTCGCCCAGGTCGAGTAGGTCAGGAACGAGAAGATGTGGTCCTGGCTGACCAACTTCTTGATGCAGGCCTTCGATTGGTCCACATCACCGACGCCGTCGTTGCAGTCGATCAGTGACATCCGGCGGCCCAGCACGCCACCACGGTCGTTGATCGCCGACAGCGCCGCGCGCACGCCATCGACGATCGGGGTGGTCAGCACGCCGCCCAATGCGACGTCGTGCATGTTCACCGTGCCGAGGGTGATCGAGTTCTTGGTGACGCCGGTGTCGGTTGCGCCGTCCTTGTCGTCCGCCACCTTGACGCTGGACGCGCGCTGCGCGGCAGTGACGTCGATCGAATGCACGCCCAGGGCGGCCACCGCGCTCGCTGGGTCCAGCTTCGAGGACTTCGACTCGCCGGGCGCCTTGCCCTTGGCTTTTTGGGTGTGATCGCCGCCGGTGGCCGGACCGGCCGGTGCCGAGGCAGCGTTAGGGGCAGGCGCAGCCTCGGTGGCGGCGGAGTGACTCGATTTGGTCCCGGTCGCTGCGGAACCCTTGGGGCTGCCTGCCACAGGCGGCACCGCGATCGGGCTCCCGGCCGATCCGCTCGCTGCCGGCGCGCCCGGTTGGGTCACTGATCGCCAGCCGCCCGACGCTCCGCACGCAGTCAGCACCAGCGCCAGGCTGACAGCCGCGGGAACGACGAGAATCCCTGCTCGCCGCACGACTTTCATGGTGCGGCCCTAGCCGCGGCACAGCGAAGCGCCGGCTCCTGGAGCCGGCCCCAGAGACCTTGCTTGCCAGCGGTCAACCCGAGTCCTTCACCGGCGCCGCCCCGGGTGGGTTGGCGCATAGAACAAAGTATGTCTCAATTGTGCGCCGGAGTGTGTGTCAAATCCACACAAAGGCCGGCGGCGGGTTGCCGGCCGGGCTGCCGGGCGCCAAAAACCCCCGTCGCGCCCGACGGGTCTTTCCGACGCGACGGGGGTTGCTGATGGACCCCCGCGTCGGGCCCGGTACGAGGGATTGCCGGACCCGGGAGGGCTTGCGCGGCCAAATCGTCCGCTCTGCAGCGTGACGCAACGATGAACTCGGCGCGCCGAGCGACGCAGACGTTCGGCCCGGCGGGCTAGGGCCGGTCGCGCCAGCGGTCGTACAGCGGATCGCGGAAGCCGGCAGGAACCGGCTCGGGTTCCTCCCACCAGCGAGAGCACGCCCTGCGACGCACCCGCATCCGCTCGGCCACCGCTCTCTCCTGTCACCGGAATCTGGCTCCGGCCGACTACCCCGTCCACCACGGGCAATGCACCGCGGCGGCAAGAACACAGCCACCCCCCGGGACCCGGGCAGCGCGCCACGCGAGGATGTCCGGGTGGCCAAGGTCGAACCGGTGCTCAGCACCGCGGGCCGCGGAACCGAACTGGCGCTGCACTCCACCCGAGGGCGCGTCGCGTTGGCCGCGACGGTGGCGGCCTCCGGGATGGCCTCCCTGGACGCGACGATCGTCAACGTCGCGGTGCCGCACATCGGGCAGTCGCTGCACACCGGGGTGTCCTCGCTGCAGTGGGTGCTCACCGGCTACCTGCTGGCGTTGGCCTCGCTGATCCTGCTCGCCGGGGCGTTGGGTGACCGGTTCGGCCGGCGCCGGGTGTTCGAGGTCGGAGTGATCTGGTTCGCCGCTGCCTCCCTGCTCTGCGGAGTGGCGCCGTCGATCGGGTGGCTGATCGCCGCGCGCATCCTGCAGGGGGTGGGTGGCGCACTGCTGACCCCGGGCAGCCTGGCGATCATCGAGTCCGGCTTCCGGCCGGAGGACCGCGCGGCGGCCGTCGGCGCGTGGTCGGGGCTGGGTGCTGCGGCCGGCGCGGTGGGGCCGTTGGTCGGCGGGGTGATCGTGGACGGGCCGGGGTGGCGGTGGGCGTTCCTGCTGAATCTCCCCGTCGCCGCGGTGGTCATCGTCTGCTCGCGCGCGGCGGTGCCGGAGACCCGCGGCCGGGACGGCGGCCGGCTCGACGTGCGGGGCGCCCTGTTGGCCGTCGCCACGTTGGCCGCCGCGACCTGGGCGCTGACCGAGGCCGGGCCGCGGGGTTGGGGCGACGCCAAGGTGCTGGTCGCGGCCGCGGTGGCCGTCGTCGGCCTGGTGGTGTTCGTCATGCATCTGTGCCGGGCGACGAACCCGCTGGTGCCCCCGTCGTTGTTCGCCAACCGGGTGTTCACCGTGCTCAACCTCGGCACGCTGTTCCTCTATGCCTCGATCGGGCTGAGCTTTTTCCTGGTCGCGTATCAACTGCAGACGGTCGGTGACTGGTCGGCGCTGCAGGCCGGGCTCGCGCTGCTACCCGCGACGCTGCTCATGCTGATGTTCTCCGCGCGCTCCGGCGCACTGGCCGAGAAGATCGGCCCGCATTGGCAACTGACGGTGGGTCCGCTGTGCGCGGCGGGCGGATTATTGCTGCTCACCCGGGTCGGCATGCACCCCACGTGGGCCGCCGACGTGCTGCCCGGCGCGTTGTTGCTCGGCCTCGGCCTGGTGGCGATGGTGGCACCGCTGACCGCGAGCGTGATGGCCGCCGCGGACCGGGAGTTGGTCAGTACCGCGTCGAGTGTGAACAACGCGGTCGCGCGGGTGGCCAGCCTGGCGGGCCTGGCCGTCGTCCCCGCGGCGTCGGGATTTGCCACGGCGCACGGCGGCATCGACATCACCCACGCCTACCGGGTGGCGTTGGTCATCGCGGCAGCGGTGGCGGCGACGGCGAGCCCGGTGTTCTACCTCGCCTGCGGCCGCGATCGGCGACGGCGTACCCGCACCTAAGACAATCCCGTGGCGCTGGTCTGACTGACCGTCAGTTCACTGGTCACCGTGGCGTGCCCGCCCTGTTGCCACGCTGGACGGTGTGCACGATCGCCAGGATCAGGCCGATGATCAGGCCCCACCACAACACGTGCACGGCGAACCCGAGGCCGCCGAACAACAGGATCAGCAGCAACGCGATGACGAGCAACACGGTTCCTCCTTGGGCCGACCACGAAGTACTTCCCCGTTCGGCCCCGGGAAAACCGGGGGCGCTACCCGGGAGCTCAGCCCGGCAGCGCCACGTCGACGGGCGCGTCCGCGGACACCAAGTGCTGGGCGTAGGCATCGACGGTGAAGAACGGCGCCAATTCATCCGACAGCAGCAAGGTGGACAGCAGTGCGGGGGCCGCCCCCGGGCCGGTCGGGTCCTCGGCGAGGAGGGTCCGGCACTCCTCGTCGAGGATGCGCTGCACCATCTCGGTGGTGACCGACTCGCCGGTGTCCAACTTCACCCCGAAGTGCCGCCACTGCCACACCTGGCAGCGGGAGATCTCCGCCGTCGCCGCGTCCTCCATCAGGTTGAAGATGGCCACCGCGCCACTGCCACGCAGCCACGCGGAGATGTAGCGCAACGCCACCACGATGTTGGAGCGCAGCCCGGCCTCGGTGATCTCGGCGTCAACCCCGGACACGTCCAGCAACTCCGCGGCGCTCACCGACACCTCCGGGCGCAACCGCACCCGCTGGTCGGTGTGCTCGCCCAGCACCGCGTCGAAGGCGTCGCGGCAGATCGGTACCAGACCGGGATGCGCCACCCACGACCCGTCGAAGCCGTCGCCGGCCTCGCGTTGCTTGTCCTCGCGCACCTTGCCCATCGCGCGCTCGTTGACCTCGGTGTCCTTGCTGGGGATGAATGCGGCCATGCCGCCGATGGCGTGGGCGCCGCGCTTGTGGCAGGTCTGCACCAGCAGTTCGGTGTAGGCGCGCAGGAACGGCGAGGTCATGGTGACGCCGTTACGGTCGGGCAGGATGTAGGCCTCGTTGTCCCGACCGAGGGTCTTGATGACGGAGAAGATGTAGTCCCAGCGGCCGGCGTTCAGCCCGGCGGCGTGCTCGCGCAGTTCGTAGAGGATCTCCTCCATCTCGAACGCGGCCGGGTAGGTCTCGATCAGCACGGTGGCCCGGATGGTGCCCGACGGCAGACCGAGCAGTTCCTGCCCGCGCAGGAACACGTCGTTCCACAACCGCGCGTCGAGGTGGCCCTCCATCTTCGGCAGGTAGAAGTACGGGCCAAAGCCGCGGTCCACCTGCGCGTGGGCGTTGTGGAACAGGTACAGCCCGAAGTCCAGGATGCTCGCGCTGATCGACCGGCCGTTGATGAGCACGTGCTTGTCCACCAGGTGCCAGCCGCGCGGGCGCACCACGATGGTGGCCGGGTTCTCCCCCACCGCGTAGTGCTTGCCGTCCTCGGTGGTGAACTCCAGCCGCCCGGCGATCACGTCGCGCAGGTTCACCTGCCCGGACACGATGTTCTCCCACGTCGGGGAGGTGGCGTCCTCGAAGTCCGCCATCCACACCTTGGCGCCGGAGTTCATCGCGTTGATCGTCATCTTCCGGTCCGTCGGCCCGGTGATCTCCACCCGCCGGTCCGCCAGCCCCGGCGCGGTCGACGCGACCCGCCAGCTGTGGTCCTCCCGGATGGCCCGGGTGCTGTCCAGGAAGCCGAGCCGGTCGCTGCCCTCGGCCAGCGCGAGATTGCGCTCGGCGCGGCGTTTGAGCAGCTGGAAACGTCGCTCGGCGAACTCGTTGTCCAGCGTGGTGACGAAGGCCAACGCCTCCGGGGTGAGGATCGTCTCGGCACCGGGGACCGTGGAGGGCACGATCTGCACCTGCGGCGTCAACAACTCCGTCATATGTATGTCCTCCCTCAGAACTGCGCGGACTCGGTTGACCCGTGCAGCGCGGCGGTGTCGGTGGTGGGGTTGATCGTGGTGGACACCAGGTCGAACCAGCCGGTGCCGACCTCGCGCTGGTGCTTGGTTGCGGTGTATCCGACGGCCTCCGCGGCGAACTCGCGTTCCTGCAGTTCCACGTAAGCCGGCATGCCGTCTGCAGCGTAACCACGGGCCAGGTCGAACATCGAGTAGTTCAGCGCGTGGAATCCGGCCAGGGTGATGAACTGGAACTTGTAGCCCATGTGCCCGAGCTCGCGCTGGAACTTCGCGATGGTGGCGTCGTCCAGGAACTTCTTCCAGTTGAAGGACGGCGAGCAGTTGTAGGCCAGCAACTGATCCGGGTACTCCTCCTTGATGGCCTCGGCGAATTGGCGGGCCACCTCGAGGTTCGGCTCGGAGGTCTCCATCCACAGCAGGTCCGCGAGCGGCGCGTAGGCCAGGCCGCGGGCGATGCACGGCTCGATGCCGTTGCGGACCATGTGGAAGCCCTCGCCGGTGCGCTCACCGGTGGTGAACTGTTGGTCCCGCTCGTCAACGTCGTTGGTGAGCAGCGTCGCGGCTTGGGCGTCGGTGCGGGCGACGATTATCGACGGCACGTTGCACACGTCGGCGGCCAGCCGTGCCGCGACCAGCGTGCGTTCGTGCGCCCGGGTCGGGATCAGCACCTTGCCACCGAGGTGGCCGCACTTCTTCTCCGAGGCCAGCTGGTCCTCCCAGTGCACGCCTGCGGCGCCGGCCGCGATCATCGCGCGCTGCAGTTCGAAGACGTTGAGTGGGCCGCCGAATCCGGCCTCGGCATCGGCGACGATCGGGGCGAACCATTCGACGCTGTCGTCGCCCTCGGCCCAGGCGACCTGGTCGGCGCGGGCCAACGCGTTGTTGATCCGACGCACCACCGCGGGCACCGAGTTGGCCGGGTAGAGGCTCTGATCCGGGTAGGTGTGCCCGGCCAGGTTCGCGTCAGCGGCGACCTGCCAGCCGGACAGGTAGATGGCCTTGAGGCCGGCGCGGACCTGTTGCACGGCTTGATTGCCCGTCAGCGCACCGAGCGCGTGGATGTAGTCCTCGTGCTGCAGCAGATCCCACAGCCGCTCCGCGCCGCGGCGGGCCAGCGTGTACTCCTCGACCACCGACCCACGCAGCCGGACGACGTCCGCGGCCGAGTAGGGGCGGGTGACCGTGGACCATCGGGGGTCGGTCGCCCACTGCTGGGTGAGTTCGTTGACCTGCTGCTCGCGTGCGCTGTTCACTCGTGGCCCTCCGGGTCCGCTGCGAGGCGAGGACCCGCCTGCTGGAGATCTCGCCCAGCTGTTTCAACCAGCTCGAGCGCAACGTGCGCGCCTACTGACGGCCCCTACCCGGCCGCGGCTGGGCCATACCCCGGTCAATGGTGCTGGTCGCCCCGACCCAGGGTCTGCTCGCGGGTCACGCCGGGGCGGGTCCACTGCGGCACCGGCCGCCCCGTCTCACCCCAGGTGGCGTTGCCGTCGGCATCGGTGCGCCAGAACGTGCTGATCGGCGCGCCGTGCCCGCCCACCGGCGCGCCGGCATCGGGAGCCGCGGGCCAGCCCTCGGGGTTGTCCTCCCACCCCTCGCGCCGGCCGTAGGGCGTTCTGTCCAGCAGCGCGAGTGACCCGTTGACCGCCTCGGTGCCCCGCCCGGTGGTGGCGTAGGTGAGAAACGCCCGGTCGCCCTCGCGCAGGAAACAGCAGAGGTAGCCCATCTCCCCGCCGACCGGCTCGGGCAGGCCGCGTACCGAGTACCAGGGCTGGGTGTAGCCCATGAACTCCACGAAGGGAGCGACCTCGTCCCACGACCCGGTGGTCAGCAGCGCGAAGGAGACGCCGCGGGCGTGCAGATACACGGCGTCCTTCAGGTGCCAGGCCACGGTGGTACAGCCCTCGCACTGACCCTGGTGCGGCGCGCCGTCCCACCACATGTGCTTGTAGACCATGAGCTCGTCGCGATCCTGGAACAGGTTCAGGAACGGCACCGGCCCGTCGGCACCGACGACCTCGACGGTCGGGTCGAACTCCACCATCGGCAGCCGGCGCCGGGCGGCGGCGATGGCGTCGCCCTCGCGGGTGTGCGCCTTCTCGCGGACCAGCAACTCGTCGCGGGCCGCCTGCCAGGTGGCCATATCAACGACGGGCGGGCGGCCCGGGTTCGTCACGGTGTCCCTCCGGGGTGTGTCGGGTTTCGTCCCATCACACCAGAAGCCCGGACCTCGCTCCCGCGCGGGGATTCGGCCGTTCGGCTGACGCCGAGCCATTCAGCCCGCCCTCTGCGATGCCGAGATTCACAGTTGACCCGCGGCGGTCGCACGTGCGATCGCCACCGCCTGTCCAGGAGTCGCTGTGGCCCGTTACGCCCGTCCGCTCGGATCCACCCGACTTCCCCGCGCCGTTCGCGTCGGCGCCGTCCTGGCCGTGCTGGCCGCCGGTACCACCGTGTTGTCCACACCGGGTGCGATGGCCGCGACGTCGGCGTCCGGGCCGACGTCCGCGGCGAACTGCGCCAAGGCGGACAAGGGTTACGCCGCCTGCTTGTCCCGCCACCGCACCGACATCAAGGGCCGGAAGGGACGGCTCGCGCCGTCGATCACGCCGTCGGGTTGGGCACCCAACGACCTGAAGTCCGCGTACTCGATCCCGCCGAACCTCGGCGCGGGCTCCACGATCGCCATCGTGGACGCCTACGACGACCCGAACGCCGAGGCCGACCTCGCGCTCTACCGCTCGCAGTACGCCCTGCCCGCCTGCACCACCGCGGGCGGCTGCTTCCGCAAGGTCTCCCAGACCGGCAGCACCACCGCGCTGCCCCGGGCCAACTCCGGCTGGGCCGGGGAGATCGCGCTGGACATGGAGATGGTGTCCGCGGTCTGCCCCGCGTGCCACATCCTGCTGGTGGAGGCCAGCTCCAACTCCGACGCCAACCTGGGCACCGCAGAGAACTACGCCGCCTCCCAGCCGGGGGTGAAGGCGATCTCCAACAGCTGGGGCGGGTCGGAGTCCAGCTCGGACCCATCGCTCACCTCGAACTACCTGAACCACCCCGGTATCGCGATCACCGCGTCCACCGGTGACGACGGGTACGGCACCGAGTGGCCGGCGTCCGCACCGGCTGTCGTCGCGGTCGGTGGGACGTCGCTGTCCCGGTCGTCCAACGCGCGCGGTTGGAGCGAGACGGCGTGGAGCGGCGCGGGCAGCGGCTGCTCGTCCTACGAGGCCAAGCCGTCGTGGCAGCACGACAGCGGGTGCGCCAAGCGCACCATCGCGGACGTATCCGCGATCGCCGACCCGAACACCGGCGTGGCGGTCTACGACTCCTACGGCAGCGGTGGCTGGGCGGTCTACGGCGGTACCAGCGTGGCCTCGCCGATCATCGCCGGCATGTACGCGCTGGCCAACGCCACGTCGGCGAGCTCGCTCTACTCGGCGGCGACCGGGCTCAATGATGTGACGAGTGGTCAGAACAAGAGCAGCTGCAGCAACTACCTGTGCAAGGCGGTGGTCGGCTACGACGGTCCGACCGGCGTGGGCACCCCCAGCGGCCTGCTCGCCATCGGCGGCTCGGGTGGCGGCACCAGCAGCAACACGTTCTCGGTCGCGGTCAACCCGACCGGCGGCAGTCTGACCGCGGGCACCGGCACCACCGCCACCGTCAACACCACCACCACCGGCGGCTCGGCGCAGACCATGACGCTGTCCGCCAGCGGCGCGCCGGCCGGGGTCAACGTCTCGTTCGGCCCGTCGTCGCTCACCTCCGGTAGCTCCTCGACGATGACGGTGACCACGTCGGCGTCCACCACGCCGGGCACCTACACGATCGCGGTAACCGGCACCGGGTCGAGCAGCAGCGCCACCGGCACCTACGCGCTGACCATCTCCGCGCCGTCCTCCGGCGGTTGCGTCACCGGTCAGCAGCTGACGAACACCGGCTTCGAGTCCGGTTCCACCTCGTGGACGGCGACCTCCGGCGTGATCGGCAAGAACACCGGCACCTCCGCCCCGCACAGTGGCGTTTATGACGCGTGGCTGGACGGGTACGGCCGCAGCCACACCGACACCCTGGCCCAGACGGCGAACATCCCCAGCGGCTGCACCACCGTCACGGTGTCGTTCTGGACGAAGATCTCCACCCAGGAGACCACCTCGTCGGCGGTGGACAAGCTCGTCGTGGCGCTGGGCAGCACCACGTTGGGCACGCTGTCCAACCTGAACAAATCCAGCGGTTGGGTGCAGTACACCTTCACCACCACGGTGCCGGCCGGCACCACCAGCGCCGCGTTGAAGTTCACCGGCACCGAGAACAGCTCGCGGTACACGTCGTTCCTGGTGGACGATACATCGCTCACCGTGAGCTGACCCGGGTCACACTGGAACCCGGCTGCCGTCCTGCGGCAGCCGGGTTCCGCTGTTGAGGGGAGCAAGCCGTGAACCGACGGGGCATGGTGGCGGTCGCCGCGTCCACGGTGGTCATCGCGGGTCTGGTGAGCGCGGGCATCGCGCACGCCAAGTCCTCCGACGACGACGGGGTGGCGCCCGGGCAATCACGTGGCCAATTCGGACTCACGGTGACGCGGGGCAGCGGCGCACCGATAACGGTGGTGTTGGCCTGCGATCCGATCGACGGCAACCACCCCCATGCGCAGGAGGCCTGCGCGGACCTGGCCAAGGTGAACGGCCAGATCCAGAACATCACCCCGAAGCAGGGCGAGATGTGCCCGCACTACGTCAGCCCGGTGCGCGCCACGGCGGTGGGTCGGTGGGGAGCGACGTCGATCAACTACGACCACACCTTCAACAACTCGTGCGAGATGATCCGGGCCACCGACGAGGTCTTCGACTTCTAGGCCCGCATCCCCTCCGACGGGCGTAATCCCGTTGCCGTCACCCGACCGGAGGAGTCACATTCATCCGTAGGGCCGAGTCGCACCGGGCAAATCGTGCGTCCAAGTCGGGAAAGACGGTGGGCGGCGGGAGCGGCAGTGAACGACGAGCAGACAGTCAGCGTGGTGCACGCGGTCGGCGACCAGGTGGTGGTCTGGCGGATGCGCACCTTTGCGCTGCGCACCCGGATGGTCGGCGGCTGGGTGCTCGACGCCCGCGACATCGGCCAGCTGCTCAGCGTCCTCGGCGACGCCGTGGTGCACGCGACGCAGGCCGGTGCCGCCGTGCTGGCCCGGGCGGGCCTGACGCCCGCCGAACTGGTCGCGGACACCGAAGCCGCCTGACTCCCTCCGCCAACGTCAGCCATGGCCAGATCTGACCGGTAGTTGTCATTGTGGCCGGCGCACGCGCCGGCCTAGCGTCGTGGGCATGAGGCGGGTGCTGATCGTCGGCCACCCCGGCGCGCTGGGCATGGAGCTGCTGGGTGTGCACGACATCCTGCAGTCCGCCAACGAACTGGCCCGCCGCGCCGGCACACCGGAGCCCTACCGGGTGGAACTCGCCACGCTCGACGGGTCGGACATCACGCTGTGGACGGGCCTGCGCCTGGGCCCGGCGCGCAATCTGCGCACCACCCGGATCGACATCGACACGCTCATCGTCATCGGTGGACCGTCCGCTCATGAGGTGTGCGCCGATCCCGTTCTGGCCGCCGCGGTGCGCCGCGTCGCCGGCCGGGCCCGCCGGACGGTCAGCATCTGCACCGGATCGTTCATCCTGGCCGCGGCCGGCGTGCTGGACGGGCGCCGCGCGACCACGCACTGGACCATGACCGACGAGTTCGCCCGCCGCTACCCCCGCATCGAGGTCGACCCGGACCGGATCTTCGTGCAGGACGGGAACGTCTGGACCTCCGCCGGTGTGACGTCCGGGTTCGATCTGCTGCTGTCCCTGGTCGAGTCCGACATCGGGCCGGAGGCGGCGCGCACCATCGCGCAGATCCTGGTGCTGTATCTGCGCCGCACCGGCAACCAGACGCAGTTCTCCACCCAACTGGCCAACCCATTGCCGACCCGCGAGCCGATGCGCGAACTGCAGCAGTACATCCTGGCCAACCCCGCCGTCGACCTCAGCCTGGCCGCCCTGGCCGAACGGATGACCATGAGCCAGCGCCACTTCGCCCGGGTGTTCACCGCCGAATTCGCCCTGTCGCCCGGCCGGTACGTGGAGAAGGTGCGCCTGGAGACCGCGCGCCGACTGCTGGAATCGGACTGCCGTGACCTCTCCGCCGCCGCCCGCGCCGCCGGGTACGGCAACCCACAGGCGATGCGCCGGGCCTTCACCCTCGCCCTGGGCATCAGCCCGACCGAGTACCGTCGCCGGTTCGGCGACACCCCTGCCCCGCTTCACCTCGCCGTCTGACGCTGGGTCAGACCGGATCGGAAGGTACTGCCGTGAAGACTGTCGGTGCGTTCATCTTCGACCAGATGACCATGCTCGACGTACTCGCTCCGCACCAACTGCTCGGCATCCACCCGGAGTTCCAGGTGGTCACCATCGCGGCCACACCGGACCCGATCATCACCGACACCGGTCTGAAGATCGTGCCGGACTACAGCGTCCACAACGCGCCGGACATCGACGTGCTACTCACCGGCGGCGCGGGCGACATGGTGGGACCGCTGTCCAACCCCGCCGTCATCGACTGGTTCCGCAAAGCCGGTGAGCAGGCGGAGTGGGTCACCTCGGTGTGCAGCGGATCCCTGCTCCTCGCCGAGGCCGGATTGTTGGACGGCTATCGCGCCGCGACGCACTGGGCCTACCTGCCCTTCCTCGCGCACTACCCGCAGGTCACGGCGAGCGACGAACGCGTGGTGCGCGACCGCAACCGCATCACCGCCGGCGGCGTCACCTCCGGCATCGACTTCGCCCTCACCTTCCTCACCGAGGCATGCGGTCCCGAGTCCGCCGCGATGATCCAGCTGATCACCCAGTACGAACCGATGCCGCACGGCCCGAACGGACATCCGCGTACCGCCGCGCCAGAAGTGGTGGCGGCCGTGACCGAGCGGTTCGAGCCGCTCGCCGCCGGGTTGGTCGCGTTCTACGCGGCGAAGGCGACGTAGCGGGCAGGCGGGTTGCGGGTGGGCATGCGAGGCTGGGCGCTCAACGGATGAGGGGGCGACGATGTCCACGCGGAACAACATCCTGGCCGGCGTCGGAGCGCGGATCCTGGAGGGCGGTCACCGCACGCTGCTCTGTGTCACGGGCGGGCGATGGCCGCATCGGATCGGCGGAATGGCCACGGTCGAGCTACACGCGACCGGGCGCAAATCCGGTAAGCGCCTCTCCACGCTGCTGACCACCCCGATCCACGACGACCGCCGGGTCATCCTGGTCGCGTCCAAGGGCGGCCACGACGAACACCCCGACTGGTACAAGAACCTGGTCGCCAACCCCGACGTCGAGATCACCGAGAACGGCCGGACACGAAAGATGCGCGCCCGCACCGCCGCCGGCGCGGAGCGTGCGGAGCTGTGGTCGCGGATCGTGGGTGTCTACAAGGGCTACGCGGGCTATCAGAAGCAGACCGACCGCGAGATCCCCGTCGTCATCTGCGAAACCGTCGACGATCCGGGCGCGATCGGCTAGCCAACCACCTTCCTTACGTCCGACGAATCTTGCGCTATAGCGCAAGATTCGTCGGACGTTGCGGGGATGGGGCGTTGCTGATCACGTCGGCGACCTGCGCGGGATAGTCGAGCGGCACGAACGTTCGCCCGCCCTCGATGACGGACAGCATCGCGTTCGGGAAGGCCGCGGCGAGCTGGTCCGCGAAGGCGATAGGGAAGAACCGGTCCGCGTCGCCCCAGGCCAGGTGCACCGGTTTGGCAAACGCGGCGAAGCGGGTGGCGACATCGAGCAGGTCCGCCGATCGGATCGCGCTCATCAGCTTGGCGGCGTCGCGGCGCACGCCGCTGTCCCGGTAGAGGGGCTCGATCCAGCTGCGGGTGACGGCGGCATCCGGCTCACCCACGAACACCAGCCCGAACCCGCGCGGGCCGTGTCGGAGCGCGGTCGTCCGCAGCGCGGCGGCCATCAATTTGAGCAGCCAGGCATGCCGGCCCCAGCGCAGAAGCCCGGTGAATTCCGGCGGTGGGAACACATCGAACGCGTCGCAGTTGGTGAGCACCAACCGGCCGATGCGACTGTGGTCGGTGTCGATGAGGAACTGGCAGAGCGCTCCCCCGGTGTCGTTGCCGACCAGGGTCACCTCGCTCAGGTCCAGGGCGGCCAGGAAGGCGTTGATGATGGCCGCTTGGCCGCGCGGGCTGAGGTCCGCGCTCGGGTGCATGGCAATCGGGTGCGAGCCGAGCGGCCAGGTCGGGGCGTAGCTGCGGATGCCGCGCTCGGCGAGCAGGTCGGCGACCGCCGCCCAGAGCTGGTTGTCGACCAGCAGGCCGTGCACGAACACGACCGGTGGGAACGTGCTGTCGGCCGGGCCGGCGGCGCGGTAGGTGATGGTGCCCTGCGGTAGCTCCACGCGGTTCACGGCTCACCTCGACATGGTCAGCGCGTCGGCCAGTTACGTGGCGCCGGCACCTCGAGCAGCGCCGGGTCCACCGGGGTGTGCTCCGCCGCGGCATGCAATCGACCGTCGCGCAGGGCAATCGCGCCGGACCGCAGCATCGATGCGATGAGCTCGGTGGTGAACTCCTCCACCGGGCGGTGCAGCAACCGGGCCGAGTCGATCAACCAGGGCCGCTGGTGCAGGTAGGGCTCCACGGTGTCGGTCGGCAGGCCTGCGCGGATCATCAGTTGGTAGGCGAAGATGCGCCGCGAGGCGTACCAGACCGCACCATCGGGGTCATCGACGAGCCGCTGCGCCCGACGCACCGCATTGCCCAGTGCCGCACCGGTGTCCGGCGGAATCCGCCCGTGCGCGGGCAGGATGACCCGCGGGTCGAGCTCGACCATCCGCTGCACCGAGGCCAGCGCCGTCTTCGCCACGTCCGGGCCGTCCAAAGCAAGGTTGACCATGCCCACGTCGTAGTCGGACATCGCGTCGCCGACCGCGAGCAACCGCTCCTCGGGCTGCCACAGCGCGACGTGGCCGGGGGTGTGGCCGGGTGTGGTGACGACCTGCCAGTGCGTGTCGCCGAGCAACAGCAGTTGCCCGTCGGTGAGGGGTTCGTCGACCGTGTACGGCGCGACGGGTTGGTCGAAGTACTCGGTCTGGCAGCACCCCGGATCGCGCCGGTTGACCGCCGCGGCATCCACGGTGCCCGCGGCGATCCCGGCGCCACCGGACTGCAGCACGCCGTTGGCGCCGACGTGGTCAGCGTGCCAGTGGGTGTTCACCACCAGGTCGAGACGGTCGGTGTGGGCGCGCACCCACTCGGCGGTTTCCGTTGCGTGGCCGACGAATCCGCTGTCCACCAGGGCTGGTTGCCGGCCGGGCAACAGCAGCAGGTTGCCGTCCGGGAAGGGCCGGTCCTGCCAGATCAGCCGGCGCGGCAGATGCGAACTGTCGATACCCATGGTTGCTCCCGCACGAATCGGCGATGATCACCAAGGGCAACACTATGATGTTCAATAGTCGGACGTCAAATCAATTCACACGATCGGAGCGGCCACTCGCCCGCGCAGGATCGCCAACATCCGGTCGGGGTCCGCGGGCGTGCAGGTCGGGTGCACCCACTGGCCCACGTCCAGGTCGACGACCTGGCTCCGGCTGCGGCGATGGAGGTCGAGGCCGAACCAGTGCCGGAAATCCCCGGAGCCCCAGATCCGCCACGCCCCGGTGCGCACACCCGCGGGCCGGACGCGCACGGCCTTGATCTCGTCGTAGGGCACGACCTTGGCCCCGGCCCACGGGAAGTAGTACCGGCGCAGCGTGATGCCCCGTTCGTCCAGGCGCACCAAGCCGTCGTCGTAGTCGGACTGCTCGGTCACAGCCGCTGTTCGCTCTGTCGGGCCGGGGTGGTCACCTCGGCGGGCGCCGTCTTCTGCTGCGGCGCGGCGGGCCCGTGCGGCCAGGCACCGGGCTTGTACCGCTTGTTGGTCGACTCGTAGCGGCCCGGCGCGCCGTTGACCACCGACGTCGCGCTCGGATCCCACCAGATCTCCCGGCCATCCCGGTACGGGCTGTACGCGCCGTCGGGATAACCCCAGCTTCCGGACGGCCCGGTGCCGCCGGGATAGGCCCGCATGCCGGCCGCGAACGTCTGCGCGGTCAGGTTCGGACCGGCCATCTGGATGCCCAACGCCAGTTGGTAGAAGAACTGGTAGAACAGGTCCGCGCCGAAGATCGGTTCGTGGTCGGGGTCGACCGATTTCGCTGCGGCATAAGCAAAACTGGCGCCCTGCGGCTGCTCCTGGCCCAGCTGACTCAGCCCGAAGGCGTGCTTCCACTGGCCCTCGTCGTAGAGCTGGCCGAACTCGTCGGAATCGGTGAGCACGGTGCCGGTGACCACATACTCCGGGTAGTACTGCTGCTGGCTCATCCGGTTGGTCACCAGCAGCGGGAACAGCGGGTCGCAGAGCAGCACCACGGTGGTGATGCCGTCCTGCTTGAGTTTGGCGGCGATGTTGTTGGCCTGGTCGGAGAAGCGGGCCAGGTCCAGGGTGTAGCTGTAGCGCTGCGCCTTGTTGCCGGCCGCGTTGATGTCCTTCATCGCCGTGTTCAGGCACTGCTGGTACTCGGGGTTGTCCGGGGTGATGATGCCGAGCTTGCGCGGTTGGCCGGCCAGTCCCGGCCCGGCGTGATCGGCCGGGTAACCGAACACCCGCTTGTTCAGGTACTCCGCGACGATCTCCGACAGGGTCGTGCAGTCCGGGAACGGGCTCCACGAGTACGGCTGATGCGCGGCGAACCATTGCCGGGACATGTAGGGCGCGCCGATCGCGACCACGCCCTGCCGGGCCAGGGCGTCGTTGTAGGGCTGGGTGAACGCACTGATGTCCGCGAAGGCCTTGAGCTCCTTCGCCGTATGGATCGCGTCGGCCTGCGCGGCGTCCTGCCCGGCGCCGACGAACTCGTTGAACACCGAGCCCTTGCCGTGCCACTCCTGCAGGTCGAGCTTGCGGCCGTACATCTGGAAGTTCTGGGAGAAGTAGGTGGCGTAGTCCTGGATGGTGCGCCGCACGTCCGCGTCCGTGGCCGCCGGGATCTTGTTCGCCTTGTCGCCGGCGAGTTGGCGGATGACGCTGGAGAAGTCGCTGATGTTCTCCACGGGCAGCCGGAAGGAGATCTTGATGCTGTCCTTGGTGATGCCGGTGCTGGTCGCGCCGCCGTTGTCCTTGCCCGCGGGCCAGGCGATGCAGGGCGGGGAGTACGGATCGCCGACCACCTGAATCCTGCGGTTGGCACAGGGGCCCGCGCCCGCGGCAGCGGCGGCACCGGGGACCTGCCCCTTGGCGCCGGGCACCGGCTTGCCGCCGGGGACCTGAGCCTGACCGGGTGCGACCGCCGCCGGGGCGTTCCCCTCCGGGCCGGCGCCGGCCACCGGCGTGGCGTTGGCGGCGCCCTGCGAGACCACGGTGACCTGGCGCGCGATGGTAGGCACGAAGGTGACCACCAGCAGGAACGCGATGGCCAGGGCGAGCAGCGGTCCGTACCCACCGAACAGACGACGCGGCCCCTTACCTAACGAACGTGCGGGCAAGCGGTCCTCCGGTGCTGACGGATCCAGACCTCCATGCTGAGCACCGTTTCGCCCCAGGTCAAACGGATGTGTGACTCAGACCACACTGTCATAGCGCTTGCGGGCGGCGAGCACGTCGTTCCTGCGCGTGGTGGCCCAGTGGTGCGCACGCTGTAGATGCAGGTCCAAACGGTTGGGACGGATGAGCCGGCTCATCCGTCCCAACGTTTGCAACGTGCATTGTCAGCCGTGTGACGTTGGCTGCCGTCAGACCGCCGCGAGCGTCGGCGCCGAGGCGGCGATGCCGAGGATGCCCTGCCAGTCCAGCACGCCAACGGTGTTGTCGTTCTCGTCCATGAACTGCAGCGCGCCGTAGTTGGTGAAGTAGAACACGGTGTCCTCGACGAAGTTGGTCCAGTCGTGGATCATCCCGGTGGGCTCGTAGCCGTAGTCACCGGGGTAGGCGGTGATGCCGCCCGCCTGCACGCCGCCGCGGACCTCCATCTGGCCGGAGATCATCAGGTACTCCCCGGCGCCGAGGTGCTTGTGCCGGGCGAAGCCGGAGCCCGTCGCACAACGGAACAACGCGGTCCAGGTGCCGGTTTCCGAGCTCACCCGCAGCACCTTGATATCGATGCCGTCCGCCCCGGGGAACGGGATCCACGGGTGGTCGTCGGGGTGGACGTAGGTGTCCTGAATGGTGTCGTTCTGCAGCCTGTCCCGCGCCGACTTTGCGTCCATCGTCACTGCTCTCTCTCGTCCATCGGGGCCGTGAACGAAAGCGACGCTACTCCTGCCGCGCCGCCTGGATCGCGCGCAGGCAGGCGGCGGTGTCCCAATAGCTGACCGTCATCTCCACCACCTGGCCGTCCCGGAACGTGAACCACTCGACGGCGGCCATCCGGATCGGCTCGGCCGCACCCGGCGCGATCCACGGGAACTCCACGTCCACCGCGATCTCGTCGCCCTGCTCGAGCACCCGGCGCACCGTGATCTTCTCCACCAGCACCATCGGGGTGCGGGTGCGGGCCAGCTTGCCCAGCAGGCCTTGGATGACCTCGCGCCCGGCGTGGACGCCGCCGTAGGGCAGCGAGTCGGAGATGCGCATGACCGCGTCCGGCGCGAAACCGTCCTCGATCGCGGCCGCGATCGCCTCGCCGTCCTTGGCGATGACCGCAGCATAGAAGCGGTCGATGACGCGGCGGTTGGCGCTGGTCACGCCGTCAATCTAATGGTGCGGACCGACGTGGCCGTGGGTGCCGACCGGACCGTTGTTCCCGACACGGCCGTGGGTGCCGACCGGACCGTTGTTCCCGACAAGGCCGTGGGTGCCGACAGGACCGTTGTTCCCGACATGG
>DASXPS010000037.1 GCA_036493475.1 Sporichthyaceae bacterium
CGCCGATTGTTCCGACGTCGGGGTTATCCCGACGTGAGGCTGGATCGCCTGCGGGGTAAGGCGATCCAGCCTGGTCGGGTCGGGATAATCACAGCTGGTCGAGGAAGGCGAGTAAAGGGTCGGGTGGTCGGTAGCGGCCCGGCATTGTGCCGGGCGGGCTGACCCGGGCGATGGCTCGTTCCTTCTGGCCCATATCGGCGTGCAGGTAGATCTGTGCGGTGCGGATTTGTTCGTGGCCGAGCCAGAGCGCGATCACGGTGATGTCGGTGCCCGCTTCGAGCAGGCGCATGGCGCAGGTGTGCCGCAGGGTGTGGATGGTGACCTGCTTGGCGCGCAGCGACGGGCAGGCCCGGCGCGCGGTCGCGAGGTGCAGGGCCAGACGGTGCTCGATGGCGTCGTCGCTGAGCCGGGCACCGGTTCGGGTGGGGAACAGCGGGTCGTGCGGTGCGCCGGGGTGCTCGGTGAGCCAGCCGCGCAAGACTTGGACGGTGAGCGTGGTGAGTGGGGTGGCGCGTTCCTTGCGGCCCTTGCCGAGGCAGTGCACGTGCGCACCCGCGCCGAGGTTGACGTCGACGCGGGATAGCCCGATCAGTTCGGAGATCCGCAGCCCCGTCTGAACGGCCAGGACGAGCAGCGCGTGGTCGCGCCGGCCGGTCCAGGTTGTCCGGTCGGGTGCGGCGAGCAGCGCATCCACCTCGGGCTCGGTGAGCCAGGTGAGCAGTCTGCGTTCGTAGCGTTTGGCCGGGATCGCCAACACGCGCTGGATGGAGGCTGCGTGCTCGGGGTGGTGCAGCGCGGCGTAGCCGAACAGTGAGTGGATGGCGGCCAGCCGGTTGTTGCGGGTGCGCACCGTGTTGCCGCGCTCGTGTTCGAGGTGGTCGAGGAACGCGGTGATCAGCGGCGCGTCCAGGTCGGCGATGTCCAGCGCGGAGGGTTTCGTGCCGGTCTTGGCGGTGGCGAAGCCGAGCAGCAGCCGGAAGGTGTTGCGATAGCAGGCGATGGTGCGCCCGGAGGCGCGGCGCTGCGCGATGAGCCGCTCGGTGAAGAACGCTTGCAGCAGCGGCGCCAACACGGTCACGACCGGTCTCCGTGCTGGTGTTCGAGACGGGCCGCGGCCAGCTGCATCAACTCGGGCACCGCGCTCAGATACCAGTAGGTGTTGGCTGGCACCAACGGAACGCAAAGCTGTTCTTGACAGTGAGGTTGGGCCCGTTCGAGCGGGTGGATGGCATGTATTGCTTTGCCTCGCCGTATCGTCGACGACCCAAGTCCCAGCAAAGTGACTAACACTATCTGCCGCAGTGTCCAGATGTTCAAGTCGCATGGAGGGCACCACGCGATGGATTCTTTTGTAATTCAGTCACTTCTCGTGCCACTTTCGATCGTGGGTCGTATTTCGTTAGCGTGGCGCGGCGCGAAATGCTTGACATTACGTTCGGCGGTGGTCACCGTGGCGGCGGAGGTGATCGCGATGAGCGAACGGTCGCGGCGGGCGGCGCTGGAGCAGGCCGGGTTGCTGCATCCGCGCGCCGAGGAGGTCAACGCCGACCTGTTCTGCTCCGGGGAGCCGTTCTTCCTGGCCGCGGACAAAGTCCAGGTGAAATACGAGATGCTGCGGGCGGTGGCGGTCGACGGGGCGAGCGTGGTCGCCGCGGCGGCGGCGCACGGTTACTCGCGCGCGGAGTTCTATCTGGTGGCGGCTGCGTTCGCCGAACGGGGCATGGCCGGACTGGTC
>DASXPS010000038.1 GCA_036493475.1 Sporichthyaceae bacterium
GAGCCGATGGTTGCGCGCCGGCCGCGGACAACCGCTCACCGCGCAGATCAATTCACCATAATGTCGCGTCCGGGTCGGCCCCGCGGCGAGGAACTCGGACATACCGACATGGCTGCGCCGGAAGTTGCCACGACAGGCCGCGCACAACCCATCGGAGATCCCGGCCTCACCTGCGCAGCCATGGACCTGGCACGGCCGAAACCCCAGCAACGGGTGATCGGTGGGCGGGGCGAGCACCCCCGTACGCGGATCCCAGCCAGCGGTGATGAGGAAGGCCGCGTCCAGGTGACCTCGAAGCTCAGCGACCTCATCAGGGATCGGCTCGACGACGCGAGCTAGGCCCGCGGTCACCACAGCACCTCCCGCTGATTCGCCAGCGTCGCCGCGACCCGATCAATCGCGGCTCGGAGTCGGTCATGCGAGGGATGCAGGTAAACCTGCGTACTGCTCGGCACTGCGTGTCCGAGTAGCGACTGCGCCTCGTCCAGCGCGCCCCCTGCTTCCAGCACATTGCTGGCGAATGTGTGGCTTCTCTCCGCAGTTGGCGTGTGCGGTGGAGTTCGTGTGGCGATTGAGCAGGCGAAGTGGGGGCTGCGCGTTCGCCACCCGGGCGAAGGTCGGTGTTGCGTTTCGGCCAGTTTGGATCGTCGTGGGACCACTCGGTCGTGTGCATGCTGTCGGCCTCAGTTGCAGGGTCCGAGGAGGTTGGCTGACCGCCGGAGCGGTGTGACCTTGCTGGCTGCGGCGGTGCTGACGCGTAGCCGGGTGATCTCGTCGTGTTGGGCGGCCAGTTGAGCGAGGGCCCGTGAGCGGAAGTCGCTGAGCTCATCGAGGCTGCTGCTGGCTCGTTCGAGGCGGCGCTTGAGTGCGGTGATCTCGGTCTTGAGGCGGTCGATCTGGTGGTCGCGCGGGTCGGGGCGCTCGCCTGTGGCGCGTTGGCGGATGGCGAGGCGTTGTTCGAACTCGACGCGTAGGTGGGCGTAGGGGCGGTTTCCGTAGAAGGCGGTGCGGTCCACGCCGGCTTCGTGGGCGAGGGTTTTGACGTCGCAGCGGCCGTTGGCGGGGATCTCTC
Organism: Sporichthyaceae bacterium; assembly: GCA_036493475.1. Lineage (NCBI taxonomy): Bacteria > Bacillati > Actinomycetota > Actinomycetes > Sporichthyales > Sporichthyaceae > Sporichthyaceae bacterium. The sequence continues at coordinate 1,073 of DASXPS010000038.1, forward strand.
CGCGTAGGAGCCGGTCGATGGCGGCGCGGATGCGGGTCTCGTTGGCTTGGCGCTGAGATGCGGTGATCCGCACTGCTACTCCTTGTTCTCGGTGCGGGTGTCGGCGGTATCGATGGCGTGGTCGATGGCGTCGAGGACGCGTTGTGCTCGGTCGAGGTCGGTCTGCAGGCGGGCGCGTTCTGTCTTGCGGGTCGATCCGAGTTCGCCGAGGAACGTGGTGGTCTGTTGGACGTGCTCAGCCCAGACGGGCCGGTGACATGTGTGGTGGGTGGCCTGCGGGCAGCGGGCCGAGTCACACATCCCGGCCAGCGGCCGGTCGGCGTTCGGGGTGCCGGCGAGCTTGAGGCAGAGCGCCCTGGAGGGATCGGTGAACCAGCAGTAGTTCGCCGCCCCCAGGTGCAGGGTGCGGGCGCGTTTGGTGAGCAGGTTGAGCACTTCCCGGTTGTTGCGCTGCACCTTCGGTGACGCGGCGGCGTCGAGTTTGCCGTCGATGTGGGCGAAGAACTCGGTCAGCTCCTGGGCACCGGGCCCGGCGGGCAGGACACCGTGCTGGTAGTTGCGGAACTCGGCCCAGAGCAACTCGAGGTTGCGGTCGGCTTCGTGTTTGTTGACCTCGGCCAGCAGTTCGGCCTGCGCGCCGCCGGGTCGGGAGGCGTAGCCCTCGGTGGTGGCCACGGCGATGTGTTTGAGGTGCAGTTTCGCGGCTAGCACGCCGCCGGGCCGGTAGGCCAGCTCGAGCGCTAGCGTGCGACGCAGAGCGCGCAGGCTCGTGGGGTGTTCGGGGATCGGGGCGAGCCCGAGGCGTTGCCCGGCGGGGCCGTTGACCCAGGCGCGGAACCACTTGTGGCGGATGTCGAAGGCGAACCTGCCCAGCAATGGCGCCCCGGCCTCGGGGTTGTCGTGGAGTTGCTCGAGAAGCAGCGCCGCCTGGTAGGCGGGTTCGATCACGACCCATTCGTCGTCGGTGCCGCCCAGCGGCTGTCCTTTGACGACCTTGCTGGCCAGCCGGTAACGGACCAGACCGTCACCGTAGTGCTCGGGCGGGCGACATGCGCCGATGCGCAGCTCCATCAGCTCACCGGCCCGCATCCCAGACACGGCCGCCAGCAGGGTTATCGCGGCGGTCCGAACGATGCCGACCAGGGCGTCGGCTTCGACCCAGCTCAGCGGGGTTGTCCATGGCACGTGCCCGTCGCCGCTGGCCTTTGTCACCGGGGTGGCGTCGCGGGCCCAGCCCTTGGCTATCCCCACCGCCGCGACAGCATCGACACCGGCTTGACGCAGGGGGGTCGCCCACTGCTGGGTCATCCGCCAGTAGCCGGCTTGGCGGGCGATCGGGTCCCAGTTCATCCTCAGCAGTGGATCGTGCGGCTCCCAGCCTCGGGCAAGGCGACGTTCCACGACGTGATCGGCCAGCTGGGGCAGCGGCCGCCCAGATTCGACGTACTGGTTGAGGATCGCGGCGATGCGCTGCACGGGTGCCAGCGACGCGAGGTCGGCGTCGACCGGTTGCGGCTGCACCCGCGGCGCCGGCCCGGTTCCGCGAAGGTCGCCGGCGAGCTCGACCACGTGCGGAGCGAGGATGGTTGTCAGGTAGGTGGCGGCGGCCAGCAGGGGCCGCAGCACCCTGCCATCCAGCGGCGGGGTCTTGTTCTGGCCACGGCCGTTGGGCATTTCCGCGACGGCCGACGGCGCGGCACCGCTCCAGGGACGCAGGTCGTGCGGGACGCGGTCGGTGGTGAACAGCTCGCGATGGTTGACCAGGTCCACGACCGCTTGGGCGGCTGCCCGGCGGGTCCCGGGGCTGCGCTCGCCCACGACCACGTCGCGCTCGTCGAGCAGGTAGCGCCGGTGGTGCAGGTAGCGCTCGCAGAGCTCACTGTCGAGCTCGCCGAGACTGCCGATGCCCTGGTCGGTGAGCCAGTTGAAGAATCGAGTCAGTTCCGCGAGCCGCCCGGACACGCTCAGCAGGTGCAGCGGCGTGCGGTAGGCGCGTGGGAGCTGCGCGACTGCCTCGTGGCGGGGTGCGAGCATCGCCATGGCCTGTTCCTTGGCGACCAGCCGCCACCCGAGGTTGGTGATCGTGGTGAAGTCGAACCGGCGCACGGCCGGGCTCATCTGGATTGGCAGCCCGACCACCTGCGTGAAGTCCCACCGATCGTCGTCGAACCCCGGCCGTCGGGTTCCCCGCGGGAGGGTGAACCCGGCCTGCTGACAGACATCGACGCCGGCGAATGGCGAGCGATGCGAGTCCGCGATGGGCAACGCGGTGGTCACTGGGTGATCTCCTCGGG
>DASXPS010000039.1 GCA_036493475.1 Sporichthyaceae bacterium
ACCTGCTCGGCCAGGGTCGCCAGGGTGATCCCACGCTCCCGACGCAATCGACGCAACCGCTCCGGAATCTGCCTGTCGGCCTCGAACAGATCGGTCACGCCGGCCGAGTCTAGCCTTGGGCTCCTGGTCCGACTGCCCGCCGGAGAGGCAACGGCATGGCTACCTTCGTCCTGGTCCACGGTTCCTGGCTGGGGGGTTGGAGCTGGAGCCGCGTCCGGCCGCGGCTGCTGGCAGCAGGACACGACGTGTGGGCACACTCGTTGACCGGCCTTGGGGATCGCCGGCATCTGGCCGCGGCCGACGTCGGGTTGTCCACGCACATCGGGGACATCGTCGACCTGCTCAGGTGCGAGGACCTGAGCGAGGTGATCCTGGTCGGTCACAGCTACGGCGGGATGGTAGTCACGGGTGTGGCCGCCGCCGTCCCCGAACGGATCGGGCAGGTCGTGTACGTGGACGCGTTCGTCCCGCAGACCGGTCAGTCGGCCTTCGACATCCTGCCCTGGCTGCGCGATGCCTTCGCGAACACGGCCGCCGCCGAACCCTGGGCGGTCGCGCCTTTCGATTTCTCTGCGCTGGGGGTCGAGGACGACGCGGATCTGCGGTGGATAACCGGGCTGGCTACGGCGATGCCCCGCAAGACCCATGAAGAGCCGGTGCCGCCGGGCAGCGAGGAAGTACTGGGGACCCGACCGGTCACTTACCTGCAGTGCGCCGCTCAGCCGCTGATGGACGCCGTCGCCGCCGACGTGGCCGGACGCGGATTCCGGGTGGTGCGACTCTTGGGCGTCGGGCATCTCGGGCTGATCACGCATCCGGAGGAGATCACCCTCGAACTGCTCGCGGTGCTACCGCGCTCGTGAGTGTTGCGCTCCTGCTAGGCCTGGGTGGTTGGGCGGATGGCGATCTCTCCGATCTCGACGTCGGGAGGTTGCTCGATCGCGAATGCCACCGCGCGGGCGACGGCCACCGGAGGGATGGCGCGCGCGCGCATGTTCTCGCGGATCTGCGCTCTGATGGTCTGGTCCGGCATGGAGTCGGCGAGGTTGGTCTGGACGTAGCCCGGCGAGATGGCGGTAACGCGCAGCGTGCCATCGGTCGACTCCTGGCGCAGGCCTTCCAGCAAGGTGCGCACGGCGTTCTTGGTCGCGGCGTAGACGGCCATGGTGGGGGAGATGGTCAGGCCGGCCGTGGACACGGTGGTCACCAGGTGGCCACGACCCTGCGTGCGGAACGCCGGGAGAGCGGCGGCGATGCCGTGCAGCACGCCACGGAGATTGACATCGATCATGGCCGCCCACCCCTCGGTGTCGAGGTCGGCAACGGGGCTGAGCGGGGCGATGCCGGCGTTGTTCACGAGCACGTCAATCCGGCCGAACTCGGCGACGGTGGTAGCGACCAGGCGCCGTAGGTCGTCGGCTCGGGTGACGTCCGTGGGGCAGGTGATCGCGCGGCCGCCCGCGTCGCGAATGTCCTGCGCGATGGCATCGATGCGTTCGAGGCGGCGTGCGCCGAGTACCACCGGGGCGCCGCGGCTGGCCAGTAAGCGAGCCGTGGCCTCGCCGATGCCGCTGCTCGCTCCGGTGATGGCGACGACCGTGTCGTTGAGGTCGGGCATGGGTACCTCCCGTTAGAGTGGACATGTGTCCGCTTAGGGCTCCACCATAGCGGACACGTGTCCGCTTGTCTGGTCCGGTGGGTGGGAGGTTCGATGAGCGCCGGTGTTCGCCGCTCGGACGCGACCGCGAACCGAGCTCGGATCATCGAGGTCGCCCGAGCCTTTTTGGCGGAGTCCGATGACGTGCGCCTCAACGCCATCGCCAAACGTGCCGGAGTGGGGCAGGGCACCCTCTATCGGCACTTCCCGACCCGCGAGGCGTTGCTCGCCGAGGTCTACCGCCGCGACGTCGACGAGCTCGTAGCCGCCGCACCGACCCTGCTGGCCGAGCACGACCCGGCGAGCGCGCTGGCTCGGTGGCTCGACCGGGTGGTCGACTACGCCGAGGTCAAACGCGGCGTGCTCGCCGCCGTTGAGACAGCGCTATCGCAGCGCCTCTTCGCGCACAGCCAAGGCCCGATCGGCGACGCTCTCACTCTGCTGCTCGATGCCGGCAAAGCGGCCGGAGCCGTTCGCGAGGATGTCGACGCCCGGGACGTGATCCTGCTCATCGCTTACCTGAGCCGTCTCGAGCGGGACGAGTGGGACGCCCGTGCCCGGCCGCTGATGCGAATCGTCCTCGATGGGCTCACGGCGATCAGCTCTGCCACTACCCCTGGTGCCGCCGCATCGGCGTAGGACTTCAATGATCTCGTGAGCGATTCCGACAGCACGCGGCAGAGCGACACGGGCACGCCCGGCACGGGGCGGGGGCGACGGCGCGCGCCGGACGTGGCGGAGACCCCGCAGCCGTGGCGGGTGGAGGGCGTGCCCAAACCCACGACGCCGGGCCAGCCGCACAAGCAGCCGCGATGGTGGGTGCTGGTGGCGGTGTTCCTGGTGGCGAACTGGATCGTGTCCTCGCTGCTGCTGGGCCCGGCCAACCGGACCAAGGTGTCCTACACCTTCTTCAACCAGCAGGTGCAGTCCGGCAACGTCAAGGACATCACCTCCACCGGCGAGACGATCCAGGGCGCGTTCACGAACAAGGTCGCCTACCCGCCGGACACCCCCAAGGCGCCGCAGGTCACCCGGTTCACCACGCAGCGCCCGTCGTTCGCGACCGACTCGCTGCTCAGCGAACTGCAGACGCACAACGTGGTCGTCAATGCCAACAACCCCGATCAGAAGCCCTCCCTCTTCGAGCGCATAGTGCTGGGTCTGGGACCCACGCTGCTGTTCCTCGGGCTGGGCATCTGGTTCTTCCGGCGCATGGCCTCCGGTGGTGGCGGCCTGGGTGGGATCGGACGGTCGCGGGCCGTCCGCTACGAGCCGACCACCGGCCCGCGGACGACCTTCGCCGACGTGGCCGGCATCGACGAGGTGGAGAACGAGGTCGCCGAGATCGTCGACTTCCTGCGCGACCCGGACCGCTACCGGCGGCTGGGTGCGCAGATCCCGCGCGGCGTGCTGCTGTCCGGGCCGCCCGGCACCGGCAAGACCCTGCTCGCCCGGGCGGTGGCCGGTGAGGCGCAGGTGCCGTTCTTTTCCATCTCTGCCTCGGAATTCATCGAGATGATTGTCGGTGTCGGGGCCAGCCGCGTGCGTGATCTGTTCGACCAGGCCAAGAAGGTGGCGCCGGCCATCATCTTCATCGACGAACTGGACGCCATCGGCCGGGCCCGCGGCGGCGCCAGCGCACTGGGTGGGCACGACGAACGCGAACAGACGCTCAATCAGATTCTCACCGAGATGGACGGGTTCACCGGCAGCGAGGGTGTGGTGGTGCTGGCGGCCACCAACCGCGCGGAGATCCTGGACGCGGCCTTGCTGCGGCCGGGTCGCTTCGATCGTCGGGTCATCGTCAACCCGCCGGATCAGGCCGGGCGGCGGGCGATCCTCGACGTGCACGCGCGCAGCGTCCCGCTGGGCCTAGACGTCGACCTGGACGCGGTGGCGGCGTCCACGCCCGGCATGGTCGGGGCGGACCTGAAGAACCTGATCAACGAGGCCGCGCTGCTGGCGGCGCGCCGCAACCACGACGCGGTCTCCGCCAACGACTTCGGTGACGCGTTGGAGAAGGTGCTGCTGGGTACCGCACGCGGCATCATGCTCTCCCCGGAGGAGAAGGAACGCACCGCGTTCCACGAGTCCGGCCACGCCCTGCTCGGCATGCTGACCCCCGGCGCGGACCCGGTCCGCAAGGTGTCGATCATTCCGCGCGGGCACGCCCTCGGCGTCACCTTCCAGAGCCCGATCGCCGACCGCTACGGCTACTCCGTCGACTACCTACGCGGGCGCATCGTCGGAGCGTTGGGTGGTCGGGCCGCCGAGGAGGTCGTGTACGCCGACGTGAGCACCGGGGCGGAGAGCGACCTCGAGCAGGCCACCCGCATCGCCCGTCAGATGGTCGGTCGCTGGGGCATGTCCGCCGCCATCGGTCCGGTGTCGGTGCTGCCCGGGCCGGGGGAGGAGAACCCGCTCGGCCTGGACGGGGTGGCGCCGGCCACCAAGGAACTCGTGGACATCGAGGTGCGCCGGATCATCGAGGAGTGTTACGCCGAGGCGGTGCGCACGCTGCAGGAGCACCGAGCCCAGCTCGACCGTCTGGCACACACCCTGGTGGAGACCGAAACCCTCGACGAGGTCGCGGCGTATGCCGCCGCGGGCATCCCGCACGAGACCGCGGCGGGGACGTTGGCCGCCCAGAACTAAACTGGCGCGCTGAGCCCGGGAGTGATGCGTTGGACCTGGTCACCGCGCTGGCGTGGGCCGCCGAGCGGCACCCGCATCGGGTGGCCGTGGGCGGTCCGTCCCCGATGACCTACCGGCAGTGGGATGCGCACACCAACCGGCTGGCCCGGCGGATGGCCCACCTCGGCGTCGTGCCCGGCGCCCGGGTCGCGTTCAGCCTGTCCGGCGGCGAGCCACTGGCCAGTCTGCACCTGGCCACCCAGAAGCTCGGTGCCGTCTCGGTGCCGCTGTCCACCCGGCTCGGGCCGGCCGAGCTGGCGTACTGCCTCGCCGACGCCGAACCCGTTTTGCTCGTCACCGACGACGAGACCGCGGCGGCGGCCGGGCAGACCGGCACGTCGGTGCCCCAGCGCGACGTCGCCGAGTTCGAGGACCCGAACCAGCCCGACCACGCTCTGGGCATCGCCGTGCCCGAGGAGGAGGTCAGCGTGATGCTGTACACCTCCGGCACCACCGGGAAGCCCAAGGGCGTCCCGCGCTCGCACCGGGCCGAGCACTCGGCGGCGGTCGCGCAGATCGCCCAGACCCAGCTGCGCGCGGGTGAGGTGGTGCTCGGCGTGATGCCGATGTTCCACACCATGGGCCTGCGCACGCTGCTGGCCAGCGTGGTGTGCGGGGGCACCTGGGTGCCGCAGGCGAGGGTTGATCCGGCCGAGTCGGTGGCGCTCATCCGCGCCGAGAAGGTGACCTCGCTGTACCTGGTGCCGGCCTTGTACTACGCGCTGCTGCACGAGGACGGGTTCGGCTCGATCGACACGGTGGATCGGCTCGCCTACGCCGGAGCCCCGATGGCACCGGTGCTCGCGGAACAGCTCACCTCGACGCTGCGCCCAACGGTGCTGGTCAATCACTACGGCAGCACGGAAATCTACACGTTCAGCATCGGCTCCGACGGGATCGGCAAGCCGGGGTGCGCCGGCCGCGCGGGCATGTTCAGCCGCCTGCGCCTGATCGCCCCGGAGCCCGGCGCCGACCCGGATCAGCTGGTGAAGCCGGGCGAGCAGGGCCAGGTGATCGCGTCGATGTCCAGCCCGGAGGCGTTCGGTGGCTATTGGCGCCGACCGGACGCCGACGCCAAAGCAATCCGCGCCGGCTGGTACTACACCGGGGACCTGGCCACCGAGGACGACGAGGGCGACCTGTGGGTCGCGGGCCGGGTCGACGACATGATCAATTCGGGCGGGGAGAACATCTACCCGGACGAAATCGAGGCCGTTCTGGCCCGGTCAGCCGCGGTCGGTGACGTCTGCGTGGTGGGACTTCCGCACGAGCGGTGGGGCAGCGCGGTCACTGCGTTCGTCGTTTCGGCCGACGGTGTCAGCCCCGCCGCGGCGCTGTCCGACCTGGCGCGGTTCATCGCCGACGCCGACGAACTGCCGTCGCTGAAGCGCCCCAAGCGGATCGTCATCGTCGCCGCCATCCCGCGTTCGGCAGTGGGCAAGACGTTGCGACGAACGCTGACCGCCGGCGACTACGAGGCCATCGTCGAGCTCGACCTCGAGGCCGACCGTGTCTGAGCCCACCGGTGCCCCGGAACGCTGGATTCCCAGCCGGGTGGAGGACGCCCCGCTGCTCACCGGGCTGGGTCGCTTTCTCGACGACCTCGACCCGCTGCCCGGAACGCTCACCGCCGCCATCGTGCGCAGCCCCCACCCCCACGCCCGCATCACCCGCGTCGACCTCGAACGCGCCCGACGCCATCCCGGCGTCACCACGGTCATCGGCCCGGACGAGGTCCGCGCGCAACTCCGGCCGTTCCCGCTGTCGGTGCCGACGCACATGCCCTACTACCCCACCGGCACCGACAAGGTCCGCTACGTCGGCGAACCGGTCGCCGTGGTGGTGGCCACTGACCGGTTCGTGGCCGAGGACGCCGCTGAGCTGGTCGAGGTCGACTACGAATTGCTCGACGCCGTGGTCGGGGTGCAACCGGCGCTGGCCGAGGGCGCTGCGCTGCTGCACGAGGAGAACGGGTCCAACGTCGCCACCGACCGAACCTTCCGGTTCGGTGACATCGAAGCGGTCTTCGCCGCGGCCGAGCACGTTGTCACCGGGGAGTACAAATTCCCGCGGTACTCCTCGGTGCCGATGGAGTGCTACTCCGTCGTGGCCGACTGGCGCGAGGACGCCGACGGCCCGGCGGTGGAGGCCTGGGCCAACTTTCACGGCCCGTTCACGATGGTGCCGGTGATGGCGGGGGCGCTGGGCATCCCGACCTCCCGCCTGCGCCTGCATGTACCCGCCGACATCGGGGGCAGTTTCGGCATCAAGGCCGGCATCTACCCCTACGTGGTCCTGTTGGCGCTCGCGTCCCGGCATGCCCGCACCCCGGTGCGCTGGAGCGAGGACCGCATCGAGCACCTGCTGGCCAGTTCCGCGGGTGCGGACCGTTCCATGCGCTTCGAGGCGGCGGTGGACGCCGAGGGGATGGTCACGGCGCTGCGCGCGGACCTCGTCGACAACGTCGGCGCTTACCTGCGTCCGCCCGAGCCCAGCACCCTCTACCGGTGCTACGGCAACCTCACCGGGGCGTACCGCATCCCGGCGGTCGAGCTCCGGGCGCGGGCCGTGGTCAGCAACACGATGCCCACCGGCCTGAATCGAGGCTTCGGCGGGCAGCAGCTGTACTTCGGCCTCGAGCGACTGATGGACGCGGTGGCCGCGCGTACGGGTCTGGACCCGGTGGAGGTGCGCCGGCGCAATCTCGTGCCGGCCGACGCCTTCCCCTACCGGACCCCGACCGGCGGCGTCTACGACTCGGGGGACTACGAGCGGGCGCTGCTGCTGGCGGTGAACAGCGCCGATCTGGACGAGCTTCGCCGCCGGCAGAGCGAGGCCCGCGGGCGCGGGGAGTACTACGGCATCGGCGTGGCCACCGTCGTCGACCCGTCCGGCACCAACATCGGCTACGTCGGGTTGGCCACCCCTGCGCAGGAACGCCCGCCGGGGCGGGACAAGTCCGGCTCCGCCGAGCACGTCCGGGTCAGCGTCGATGTGCAGGGCGTCGTGACCGTGCTGCTGGGCAGCGTGCCGCAGGGTCAGGGCCATGCCACGACGGCCCGTCAGGTCGCTGCTGCCCGCCTTGGGCTGGCCCCGGACGCGGTGCGGGTGGTGGTCGAGATGGACACGGCCGCCACGCCGTGGACCGTCACCTCCGGCAGCTATTCCTCGCGCTTCGCGCCGCTGGTCACCAGCGCGGTGGTGGACGCCTGCGACCGGATCGCGGCCACCCTGCGCGCGGCCGGCAGCGCGCTGCTCGGCGTCGACGCGGACTCCCTCGAGCTCGCGGAGGGCACGGTGCGCACCACGGCGGATCCTTCGCGCTCGGTGCTGTTCCGCCACGCGGCCGGCCTCGTGCACTGGGACCCGGGCGCGCTGCCCGAGGGCACCGCGGCGCGGCTCTACGAAGAGGGCGTCTTCTCCCCGCCACAGTCCAGGGCGGCGGCGCCCGACGACACCATCAACTCCAGTCTCTGCTACGGATTCGTGGCCGAGGTGGTCGCGGTACACATCGACCCGGACACCCTGCAGATCACCATCGACCGAGTCTCGAGCGTGCATGACGCCGGCACCGTGCTGAATCAGACGCTGCTCGACGGGCAGGTCCACGGGGCGCTCACCCATGCCCTCGGCGGCGCGCTGTTCGAGGAGTTCACCTACTCCGAGGACGGCCAACCGACCGCGGCGACGTTCCTGGACTACCTGTGCCCCACCTCGGCCGAGGCCACCTTCCCGCTCGTCACCGATCACGTCCCCTCGCCCTCGCCGCTGACGCCGCTGGGCGCGAAGGGTTGCGCCGAGGGCAGCTCGATGAGCTTCCCGGTGGCGTTGGCCAACGCCATTTCTGACGCTCTGTCACCCCGCGGCATCTCGATCGACCGGCTGCCGCTGCACGGCAGCGTGCTGCACGACCTGCTCGAGCGCCCGGCCTGAACTTCCGAATCTCACGCACATCCTCAGGAGCCGCACATGCCCACCACCGGTGGCGACGTCCTTCTCGATCACGGCCACGACGGTCAGGTCGCCTACCTCACCCTCTCGCACGGCGGGTACACCGTCGTGACGATGCAGATGCGGGCCAAGATGGCTGAGCGGTTCGCCGAGATCGACCGTGACGAGCGGGTGCGCGCCGTGGTCGTGCGATCGGATGGCAAGCACTTCACCTCCGGCGGTGACATCGCCGGGTTCATGGAGGTGGACCCCATCGATCTCACCGCGCTCGGCCACGACATCACCGCGCCATCGCGCAGCCCCAAGCCGGTGGTGGCGGCCATCGACGGCTACTGCTTCGGCGTCGGGTTGGAACTCGTGCTCTCCTGCGACATCCGCCTGGCCACCGAACGCAGCGAGTTCGCGCTGCCCGAGCTGAACCTCGGGATGATTCCCGGCAGCGGCGGCACGCAGCGCCTGGCCCGGCTGATCGGACTGTCCCGGGCGAAGTACCACATCCTCACCGCGAAGCGGATCCGCGCGGCGGCGGCCCACGACTGGGGCCTGGTCGCGGAACTGCATGCCGACCGCGAGGCGCTGGAGGCGGCAGTCGAGGAACTGGTGACCACGTTGGTCGCCTTCTCACCCGCGGCCCTGCGCACCGCCAAGGAGGTGCTTGACCGCGGCGTCGACGGGCCGCTGTACACGGGCATCGAGCTGGAGCGCAAGGCGTACGCGATGCTGCGCGGGACCCAGGACTTCGCCGAGGGCGTGAAGGCGTTCGCCGAGAAGCGCAAGCCGCACTTCACGGGACGCTGAGCCGCGGTGAAACCGGTCGCCTTCGCCTACGTCCGGCCCACCACCCTGGACGACGCGATCGACGAGCTCGCGGCCGCCGCGGGCAGCGGCAAGATCCTGGCGGGCGGCCAGTCGCTGCTCCCGGTGCTGGCCATGCGGCTGAGCCGGCCCGGGACGCTGGTGGACATCAACGCCGTGGCCGGGCTGGACGGCATCGACCGCGCGCAGGAAACGCTGCGGATCGGCGCAACCGTGACGCAGCGTCAGGCAGAGCGCGACCGCGTCGCCGCGGCCGTCCCGCTGCTCGGTCTGGCGCTGCCGTTCGTCGGTCACCGGGAGCTGCGCAGCCGCGGCACGGTGTGCGGCAGTCTGGCGCACGCCGATCCGGGTGCCGAGCTGCCCGCGGTGGCCTCGTGCCTGGGAGCGACTCTGGAGATCGCGGGACCCACGGGGCGGCGTAGCGTGCCCGCCGCGGATTTCTTCGCCGGCGCGATGACCACGACCGTGGGCCCGGACGAGATCGTGGTCGCGGTGAACTTTCCGGTGGCCGCGGCAGGTGAGGGTTTCGGCTTCGCCGAGATCGCCCGCCGGCACGGCGACTTCGCACTGGCCGGCGTCGTCAGCCGGGTCCGCTCGGCGCAGGGACAGGTGCTGGACGCGACGATCACCGGCTTCGGGGTCTCCGACCGCCCGGTCACCCGCGATGTGACGGGGCTGGTGGCGTCCGCCGCCGAGAAGACCGACAGCGAGGCCGCCCTGCGCGCCGGTACCGATGACCTCGCCCGCGAGGTCGTGAACACCGTCGGTGACGGCCACGGCTCGCGCGCCTACCGCCGCCGGCTGTTCGCCGTCCTCGCCGCCCGCGAACTCGCCCGGGCATTGCGCCGATCCCGGGCAGGCCAGTCATGACCACGGGACAGCCCGCGGTGAAGATCGCCGCTGACGCGCTCGTCGAGGTCCGATTCACGGTGAACGGCTCGCCCGTGACCGTGACGGTGCCCACTCGGATGCACCTCGCTGACGCGTTGCGCAACAGCCTCGGCCTGACGGGCACTCACCTCGGTTGCGAGCACGGCGTCTGCGGCATGTGCACCGTGCTCGTGGACGGCGACGCCGCCCGGTCATGCCTCATCCTCGCCGTGCAGGCCGAGGGCACCGAGGTCGTCACGGTCGAGGGCCTCGGCACTCCAGACGAGCAGCATCCGTTGCAACGCGCGTTCAGCCACCACCACGCGCTGCAGTGCGGCTTCTGCACGCCCGGCTTCCTGCTCAGCTCCTACGACCTGCTCGCGCGCGGTGGCGTCGATCCCGACACGCTCCCCGCGGAGCTGTCCGGCGTGCTGTGCCGGTGCACCGGCTACCGGGGAATCCTGGCCGCGGTCGCGGACGTGGCCCGGGCCTACCCCGATGGCGTCCCCGCCCCGGGCAACTGCACCGCCCGCACCATCGTCGGGCGAGGCGGCACCGGCGGCGGATCGGTGGCCGGCACGGGTTCGTCCGCACCGTCGCCGGAGATCGACGCCGAGGCCGCGCGCGTTCCGGAGGCGATCCAGCGGCCCACCGGCACGCCCACCGTCACGGTGGCGGTGGCCCGCGAGCTGAGCAGTCCGGTCCAGGACGTGTGGGCCGTGCTGAACGACGTCGAGCGGCTGGCCCGGTGCCTCCCCGGGGCGGTGCTGACCGCCACGCTCGGCGCGGACACCTACCGCGGTCGCGTTGCGGTGGGACTGGGGCCGATCCGGTTGGCGTTCGACGGGCTCGCCCGGGTCACGGTGCGGGACGTCGCGGACCACCGGCTGGAACTGCTCGCCCGGGGTGCCGACACCGGGGGGAACCGCACCACGGCCGAGATCGTCCTGCGGGCCGATCCCATCGCGGCCGGCGGGACCCGGCTGCACGCCGATGCCCGGGTCTTCCTGTCCGGCCGCATCGCCCAATTCGGCCGGGCTCTGGCCGGGGACGTCAGCCAGCGGCTGTTCGAGCAATTCGCCGAGGCGGTCGACGAGACCGCCCGCTCGGGCAGCACGCCCCCGCCGACGGCCGGGGCCAGCCCGCTGGCGATCGGTGCCGGTGTGGCGCGTGCCGCATTCCGCCGTCGCCTTGCCACGTTGCGACATGCTGTTCGCACCCGGTTCCGGCTCTGACGCCTCGTCAGCGGCGAGGGTCCGCACGGAGGGGTCGCCGGTCGGTGGGCGGGGTCATTTCGCTACCAAGGTCTAATTGCGTTGGCCGTTGCCGGGGCCGCCGCCGGGGAAGCCGCCGGCTGGGAAGTTTCCGCCGCCGGTGTTGGCGGTGGTGGATGAGGCCGGCACGTCGGCCGAGGCGTCGGCCAGGACCACCGTCTGACCGGCCGTCACCCCGGTGAGGATCTGGGTGAGGGTGGCACCGACAGCGCCGGTGGTGACGGTCTGGCGCACCGCTTGGCCGTTCTGGACCAAGGTCACGTAAGCGGTCGCGCCGGAGCCGGTAGCGGTCACCGCCGAGTTGGGCACGGTCACGGCGTTGTCGACCGCCTTGAGCGTGATGGCCACCGTGGCGGCGGCACCCTCGGCCAGCCCATCGGGCGGGTTGTTGACGACCACGACCACCGGGTAGGTGCTGGAGCCGGTCGAACTGCTCGGCATCACACCGATGGAGTCGACGGTCCCGTCCGACGCCGCGCCCGCCCCGTCCGCGGTGACCTTCGCCGCCATGCCCTTCTTCAGCTTGGCCGCGGTCGCCTGCGGCACGTTGAGGGTCACCGTCACCGCGCCGTTGCCCAGGATCGTGATGGTGTTGCTGGTGGCGGCGGTCGAGCCCTTGGTGATCCCCACCGTGCCGACGACGCCGTCGATCGGGGCGGTCAGCACCGCCTCATCCAGATTCTCGTTCGCCGAGTCCAGCGCGGCCTGCGCGGAAAGGACCGAGGCGTTGTCGACCGCGATCTGTGCGGCCTGGTCGACGGCGTTGACGGCCTGCCGGCCGCCACCGGCGGTGCCGGACGTGCTGTCGGTGGCGGTGGCGGTGGTGGCAGCCGAGGTGGCTAGGGTCTCGATCGCGGCCACCGCGTGGTCCATAGCGGCGGAGAGCGCGAGTTGCGCGGTCTGCGCGGCGGCCTGGTCGGTGGCGACGTGGCTCTGCAGGTCGCTCACCGCTGTCATGGCGTCGATGCAGGACTGCAGCTGCGCGGAGCTCGGCGTGCCGCTCTCGGTTGCCGGCGTGGTCCCGCTGCCGTCGCTCCCGCTGTTCAACACCGGGGCACAGGCGGCGTCCCGAGCCGTGATGGCGTCGGTGACCTTCTGCAGGTCCGCGGTGGCGATGGCCAGCGCGGAGACCACGGCGTTGGTCGGTTTGGCCAGGTCGATGTCGCCGGAGCCGATGCTCGGCGCCGGCGACGCGATGGCGGAGGGCGTCGCGTTGGTGCTCGTCGACGTCGAGTCGTCGTCGGCCGCCTCGTCGGTCTCCAACTGGGCCTTGGCCCTGGCCAGGGTCGCCTTGGCCGCGGTGACCGCGGCGTCCAGGTCGGTGGTGTCCAGCGTGGCGAGGGTGTCGCCGGGGCTGACCTTGTCGCCGACGGCCACCTCGACCTTCTTGACGGTGCCGGACACCCCGAACGAGGCGTCCTGCTGGGTCAGCTTGGAAACTGTGCCGGTCAGCGTCACCAATTGATCCACCTCGCCGACGGAGGCCGAAGCGGTCCGATAGGCCGGGCCGCTGTCGCCGTGGTCGGCGTAGGCCACGCCGGCACCGGTGATGACCAGACCGCCGAGGGCAATCGGCACGCCGCGGCGCAGCAGGACTGCCTTACGGCCACGGAGCAGAGCGCAGGACAACATGGGACACGCCTTTCGGACGATCGGGTCGGTGGACTGACGCAGAATCAGGAAGTGGTGGTCGCAGCGGCGCCGTTGCCGCGGCCGCCGAAGCCGGCGCTGCAGGTGCCGTTCTGAGCCGGGCTCAGCGCGATCGAGGTCGCGGTCAGCGTCCCGTCGGTGCCGGTGGTGCCCAGCGCGGCCACGCACTTACCGACCTTGAGATCGGCGGAGGACGCCGAGGCGGATTTGGTGTAGGTGGTCGCCGAGGACAGTGTCACGGTGCGGGTGACCGTGGTGATGGTCGGTGTGGTGGAGGCGGCCGACCCGGAGGTGTTCTGGTTGAACTGCGGCTGCTGGGATTCCACGGTCACCGTGTCACCGTCGACCTTGGTGATCGTGCCGTTGGCGCCCCGCGGCCCCATGCCGCGCCCGGCAGGGTTCCCGCCCGCCGCGCCGCTCTGGCCGGTGGCGTCCGCGGGAGGCTGCCCGGTCGGCGCCTGGCCACCGGCGCCCGGCCCGGGGAAGCCGGCGCCGAGGTTGCCGCCGCCCCCGCCGAAGCCGCCGGTGCAGGACCCATCGACCGGATCGGAGATGCTGACCGAGGACGCGGCCACCGGGACGGAGTTATCCGTCGAGGTCGTCGTCCCGGTGTCGGCCGAGCGGACCGAGATGCACTTGCCGACCGCGAGGTCGGACTTGGCGGCGCTGACCGTCTGGGTGAGCTTGGTCGAGCCGGTGTAGGTGACCGCGGTCTGCGTGGTGGTGCTCTGCACCTGCAGGGTCTTGCCGGTGACCTCGGCGATCCGGCCGTTGGCGCCGGGGAAGTTCCGGGTGCCGCCAGGGGTGCCGCCGCCGGTGGCGGCGGGGTTGGTGCTGCCCGAGTTCGACGGGTCGGTGGACGAGGCGGCGGCCGAGGTACCGCCACCGCAGCCGGTGAGCAGGACCAGGGCGAGACCGGCGGCCGGCACGGCGGCGAGGGCCTTGCGGTGCGAAGCGAGGGAGGACATGGACATGGTGGTCTCCTGTAGGAAGTGACGGAAGGTCAGATAGGAATGGAGCGGCAGTGCGGGCGAGCGTGACTAAGGGGTACGCAGCGCGTCGATCGGGGTGAGTCGGGCGGCCCTGGCTGCCGGATAGACACCGGCCGTCGCGCCGATCGCGAGGGAGACCACCAGACTGCCCAGCGCCACGCTGGTGCTGACGGTCACCGGTTGGTCGATCATGGAGGGCAATGCCCCGGCCAGGCCGAGGCCGAGTCCCAGGCCCAGCGCGCCACCGGTGAGGCCGAGGGTGCCGGCCTCGGTGAGGAACTGGGTGCGGATCGCTCGCGGGGTGGCGCCCAGCGACTTGCGCAGACCGATCTCCTTGGTCCGCTCGGTCACCGAGACCAGCATGATGTTCATGACACCGATGCCGCCGACCAGCAGGGAGATTGCCGCGATGCCGGCCAACATGACGGTGAGCGTCTTGTTGGTGGAGTTCGCCGCGGTGACCAGCGACTGCTGGCTGGTGATGGTGAAGTCGGCGGTGGCGGTGGTCACCGCGTGATTGGTCGCCAGGGCCGCGTTCACCTCCTGGTAGGCGGCGGACAGCTGTGCCCGGGAAGCCGCCTGCACGTAGAGGGTGGACACCGACGACCGGTTGGTGCCCGAGGCGATCCGGGTGGCGTACGTGCTCTGCGGCATGATGACCTCGTCGTCCTCGCTGGTCGAGGAGGTGGAGCCGGAGGCGGTCAGCACCCCGATCACGGTGAACGTGGAGCCGGAGATGGTCACCGATTCCCCGACGGGGTCGCGACCGGAGAACAGTTCTGACGCGGTGTCGGGCCCGAGCACGATTACCGAGTTGCTGTTCGCGAGGTCCGCGTCGGTGATGAAACGGCCCTCGGACAGGGTGCGGGCACGCACCGTCAGATACGACGGAGTGGTGCCATAGACGGGCGAGGTCCAGGTGGTGCTCCCGGCCTGCAGGCTCCCCGACGTGGTGGACACCGCCGCCACGCCGGACACATCGGGCGCTACCTGGATCGAGGACAGGGTCGTCGCATCCGAAATGGTCAGCGTGGTCGCCGACCCCCGGCCACCGCGGAAACCGGTGGACGTCGTCGAGGAGCCCGGGGAGACGATCAGCAGGTTCGAGCCGAGTGCGTCGATCGAATCGCGCACCTGCTTCTGCGCGCCCTGCCCCAGCCCGACGGTCACGGTCACCGCCGCGATACCGATCAGGATGCCGATCATCGTCAGGCAGGAGCGCATCCGGTGCGACCGAATCGCCTCCAGCGCGGTGCGCGTGGTGTCCCGTGCCTTCAACCTGCTCATGCCACGCCCCCCGGGTAGCGAAAGTTCTCGTTCAACTGGTCGGTGGTGATCACGCCGTCCGCGATGCGTACGGTGCGTTGTGCAGCCGCGGCCACCTCGGTGTCGTGCGTGATCAGCACGATGGTGCGCCCCGACGCGTGCAGGTCAGCGATCAGCGCGAGCACGTCCTCGGTGGACTTGGAGTCCAGGTTTCCGGTGGGCTCGTCGGCCAGGATCAGCGCCGGTTCGGTGACCAGCGCGCGGGCCACGGCGACGCGCTGCTGCTGACCACCGGAGAGCTCACCGGGGCGGTGGTCGACCCGGTCACCCAGGCCGACGTGCTCCAGCGACTTCAGGGCGCGGGCCTTGCGCTCGGGCCGCGAAACGCCGCTGTACATCAGTGGTAACTCCACATTGCGCCAGGCGGACAGCGTGGGCAGCAGGTGGAACTGCTGGAACACGAAACCGATCCGTTCGTTGCGCACCGCGGCCAGCGCGGTCTCGTCCATCGCGGAGACGTCGATCCCGGCGAGGGAGTACGTGCCCGCGGTGGGGATGTCCAGGCAACCCAGGATGTGCATCAGGGTGGACTTGCCCGAGCCGGACGGTCCGGTGATCGCCACGTACTCGCCGGCCTGCACCATCAGGTCGACGCCACGGATGGCCTCTACCGACACCGGCCCGGAGTCATACATCTTGCGGATGCCATCCATCTGCAGGATCGGCACGGCGGCCGACGCCCAGTCAGATCTGGCTTGCTCGAGGATCGCGGCGGTCATCTCAGTTACCCCCGCCGAAACCGGCGCCGGTCGGAGGGGTGCCGCCGTTCGGGAAGCCGCCGGCAGGCAGGGTGGTGCCGCCGGTGAAACCGCCGGTCCGGGTACCGCCGGTGCGGTTGCCGCCGGCCGCGCCGGCCCGGTTCACCGTCACCCGCACCTGGTCGCCCGCGGACAGGCCCGAGGTCACCTGGGTACTGGCGCCGTAGGCGGTGCCCACGACCACCGGCACGGTCGTGTCCTTGCCGTCGACCACCTTGGTCACCACGGTCTCCCCGTTCTCCTGACGCAGCGCCGCGGTCGGCACGGCCAACACGTCGGGCACCGATTCGGTGACGATGACGACGGTCGCCGTCTCACCGGGGTGCAGATCGGTGGGGGAGCCGGTGACCTTGATGGTCACCGGGAACGTGGACGAGCCACCCGACGCCGTGGACGCGACCACGCCGACCGAGGAAACCGTGCCGAAGATCGCTTGGGTCGCGCCGCTCGGGATGATCCGCGCCTGCTGACCCTTCTTGATGCTGGACAGATCGGTGCCGGAGACCGACGCGTCGACCTCCCACGAGGTGGTGCCGACGATCTCGACCTGGGCCGAGGACGTACCGGACGCCGAGGACCCACCGCCGCCGCCCGAACCGGAGACCCGGTCGCCCTTGGCGATGCTGACCGAGGCGACGGTGCCGGCGATGGTGGCCTTCAACGTCGCGTTGGCGAGATCGTCCTGCGCGGAGGCCAGCTTGTCCTCGGCCGTGGCCAACTGGGACTTGGCCGAGTCGATCTGGGTCGCCGAGGCCGACGCGTCCTGCGCGGCCGTCAGCTGCGCGGCGGCCGAGTCCTTATTGGCCTGCGCGACGTCCACCGCCCGCTGCAGGTCGTCGTCGTTGACCACGGCCAACACCTGGCCCTTGCGGACGGTGTCGCCCACGGCCACCTTCACCGAGGTGATCTGGCCGGCCACCGCAAAGGACTCATCGGCGACCTTGGCCGGGTCGATGGTGCCCGACGCGTTCACGGACTGCTCGATCGTCTGCGCGGAGACCGTCTGCACCACCGAGGTGGCACCGGCCGCGGCGGCAGTGCCACCGCCGCGGGTCAGCGCCCACGCGCCGGTCCCGCCGGCGGCCAGCAGCACCACCAACCCGGCGGACATCACGCGGTGACGACGCCGACGGGTCGTCCTCGCCCGCGTCGGCGCCCACGACAACTCCGGGGCTCGCTGCCCCGGCAGCAGCCCACCGGGCTTGGTTCGCTCCTTCAGTCCCAACACGTCTCAGTCCCCCAGCTCGTCTGCGGGCGGTCGTTCGCCTCGCGTTGATAGAAGGAAACGCGGCGGGGCATAACCTGGGCGTAACCGTTGGCGGTTACGCCGGCGTTATATCCGGCGCGGCACTCTTGGACCTGCGGGCCGCCGAACGGGCGGCCCGTCCACAATCCGGGGGAGAGCGACGATGCGGGTACTGGTGGTCGAGGACGAGCCGCTGCTCGCGGATTCCATTGCGGAGTGGCTGCGTCGCGACGCCCTGGCCATCGACGTCGCCTACGACGGTGACGCCGCCCTGGAACGCCTCGGGGTGAACGAGTACGACGTCGTCGTGCTGGACCGGGACCTGCCGATCGTGCACGGCGACGACGTCTGCCGCGCGATCGTGGACTCCGGTGCGGCCACCCGGGTGCTCATGCTGACCGCGGCCTCGGCCGTCGACGACCGGGTGACCGGGTTGCGCCTGGGCGCGGACGACTACCTCGCCAAGCCCTTCGCCTTCGTCGAACTCGCCGCCCGGGTCCACGCGCTCGGGCGCCGCGCCGGAGTCGCGGCACCGCCGGTGCTGGAACGGGCCGGGCTCAAGCTCGACGCGGCACGCCGTGAGGTCTACCGCAACGGCACCTACGTCGCTCTGTCCAACCGCGAGTTCGGTGTGCTGGCCGAGTTGATGCGCGCCGACGGTGCCGTCGTCTCGGCCGAGCAGTTGCTGGAGAAGGTGTGGGACGAGAACATCGACCCGTTCACCAATGTCGTGCGGGTGACGATGATGAAGCTGCGCCGCAAGCTCGGTGAGCAGCAGGTCATCGAGACCGTCGCCGGCGTGGGGTACCGCCTCCCGTGACCGCACGGTTCGCACCCAGCCGATGGACCCTGCGGGTACGGCTGACCGTGCTGTGGGCGACCTCGTTCCTGCTCGCCGGCGCGGTGCTGCTCACCGTCACCTATGTCCTGGTCGCGCAGTCCCTCGACCACCGTTCCGCGCCCGGTGGCTTTTTCCAGAACCCCAAGGGCCCGCCCGACCCCAACCAGACCGCCACCCTGGCCGACGGACGCAACGTGCCGCTGTCCCAGGCCTCGGACCTGCTCCGCTCGGACCAGGCGAACTACCGCCGCGAGACCCTGGACACCCTGCTCAGCCGCGGCGCGTTGGCGCTGATCATCGTCGGCGTGCTCGCCGGTATCGCCGGGTGGCTGATGGCGGGCCGCGCGCTCAGCCCGGTCGCGCACATCACCGCCACCGCCAAGCGCATCGCCGGCGGCCCGCGCTCCGCGCCCGGACTGCACGAACGGATCGCGCTGACGGGGCCTCAGGACGAGGTGAAAGAACTCGCCGACACCTTCGACGCGATGCTGGAGCGCCTCGACCGTTCCTTCGACGGGCAGCGCCGATTCGTCTCCAACGCCTCCCATGAGCTGCGCACCCCACTGGCCATCAACCGCGCTCTCATCGAGGTGGCGATCACCCGGGCCGGCGCGCCGTCGCAGCTCGTCGACCTCGGCGAGTCGCTGCTCTCGGTGAACGCCCGGCACGAGCGACTGATCAACGGCCTGCTGACCCTCGCCGACAGCGAGAACGAAATCACCGAACGGGTCCCGGTT
>DASXPS010000040.1 GCA_036493475.1 Sporichthyaceae bacterium
ACCGCGCTGGTGTCGTTCCCGCACGTGCTGGGGCACGAGGTGGTCGGGCGTCGGCTCGATACGGACGAGCGGGTGGTGCTGAACCCGTGGCTGTCGTGCGCGCCGCGGGGCATCTCGCCGGTGTGTTCCGCGTGCGCGGACGGGCGGTACCCGTGGTGCCGCAACTTCCGGTCGGGCGACCTGCCGGTCTCGATCCACCTCGGCAACTGCGCGGCGGCGGCCGGGGCGCACGCCGAACGGTTCGCGGCGCACGAGTCGCAGCTGTTCACGATTCCGTCCGGCGTGCCGGACGAGGCCGCGGTGCTGGCCGATCCGTTCAGCGTGTCGCTGCGGTCGGTGCTGCTGGCGCCGCCCGTGCCCGGTCAGCCCGTGCTGGTCTACGGGTCCGGGACGCTGGCGTACGCCGTGATCGCGCTGGTGCGGTTCCTGTATCCGGAAGCCGAGGTATGGGCGGCGACGCGGCCGGGGGCGCGGGCTCGGCTCGCGGTGCGGCTCGGCGCGCACGCGGTGCTGTCATCGGTGCCGAACGTGCTCGTGGCTGAGGTGGCCAAGCGGGTGGGGGCCTCTCCCCTGGTGCCGTGGAGCGGGCGCGCGTGGCTGCAGGACGGGCCCGGTGTGGTGTACGACACGATCGGTTCGGTGGAGACGGTGGAGACGTCGCTGAGACTGCTGATGACCGGGGGGTCTTTGGTGGTGTCGGGGGTGGAGCCGCCGAAGCGGTTCGAGTGGACGCCGCTGTACTTCAAGGAGCTGCGGGTGGTGGGGTCCAATGGGTTCGGCGTCGAATCGGTGCGCGGGGTTTCTCAGCATGCGATGCTGCACTACTTCGACTTCGTGTCCGCGGGCTTTGACCTCACGCCGGTGATCACGCACCGGTTCCCGCTGGAACGGTGGGACGAGGCGGTGCTGGCGCTGAAGGATGCCGGGCGGACCGGTGCGGTGAAGGTGCTGCTCGAGCCTTGTTAGGGCCGGGGCGTCGCCTGCGGCTTGCGCAGGACCAGGTCGAGAAGGAACGGCGAGGTCACCCACTCGTATCCGCCCGCCTTCGCGGCCCGCAGGATGGCGGCCCGCCCAGCGTCTTCGCGTCAAGCTCGTGAATATCACCGGCGACGAGCTCCACGTTCTCCAGCCCGAGTGCCGCCATGACCGTCCGGGCGTACTGGATGGTCGGCTCGCTGAAGTCAACGCCGACCACCCGGCCGGCCGGGCCCACCATCTCCGCCAGGATGGCCAGCCCGCCGACGGGGCCGCATCCGCAGTCGATCACCGTCCACCCCGGGCGGACGCCCACCCGGCGCAGCGCACGCCGGGCATGCTCCGCAAAGAACTCCGACAGGCTCAGCAGCCGCCGCAGGTCGTCATCGCTGCCGTCCAGGACGTAACGCCTGACCTGGTCCGCCGTCGCATCTGCCATGCTCGTCCCGCTGCCTCGTGGGCGTGTCTAGCCGGGCCGCGGGGAGCCGGAATGTGCCCGATGTGGATTCCTGATGGAGATCGCGCTCTGGAGATTTCGCGCCGCGTGTCCCGGCATGCGTGGTTTGATGCGGCGCGCTCGGGCAAGCAGTACCTCGGTGAAAAGCGGCAACGGACACAGCGCTACCCGTCGTACGGTGATCGTCGCGGGCGTGGCGAACATCGTGGTCGGCCTGGCCAAGCTGGCGGCGGGAATCCTCAGCGGGTCAAGCGCCATGCTCGCCGAAGCGGCCCACTCCGCCGCCGACACCCTCAATCAGGTGTTCCTGCTGACGTCACTGCGCCAGGCGGAACGCCCGGCCGACGATGAGCACCCGTTCGGCCACGGCCAGGAACGCTACTTCTGGGCGCTGCTGGCGGCGTTCGGCATCTTTATCGCCGGCGCCGGGTTCTCGATCTTCGAGGGCCTGCTGTCCCTCACCCGCAGCCACAGCGAGAGTCCTCTTGCCGCCTACGTGACCTTGGGCGTCGCATTCGTCGCCGAGGGCACCTCGTTCGTCCGCGCCTTCTGGCAGGTGCGC
>DASXPS010000041.1 GCA_036493475.1 Sporichthyaceae bacterium
GTCGCCGAGCATTGCGTGGGCGACGGCGAGCGTCCCCAGGAAACCGCCGGTGTAGTGGGCGCCTTCGCGCAGCGGAGTCCGGGCCAGGGCCCGGTTCATGAATCGCAGGCCGGCCGCGCCGTCACCGGCGGCCAGGCTGCACCAGGCCAGGTCGTACTCGCACCAAGCCGCCGGTAGCGACAGGCCCGCCTGGTCACATCGCCACGAGGCCTGTTCGGTCAGTGTGATGCGTTCGCCATCGGCCAGGTCGGCCATCATTGCGTCCCAGAAGCTCGCGTACGCAGTCGTGCCGGGATCGCCCAGTTCGGTGGCCAGTTCGAGTGCTTGGCGGCACAGGGGACATCCCCCACTTTCGTGGAGGCATGAGCTATGAGGAGTAGCCATGCCGGAGAAGAGAAGGAAGTTCGACGCTGAGTTCCGCCAAGGCGCTGTGCGCCTGGTGCAGGAGAGCCCGGGCAAGTCGATGGCCGCGATCGCCCGGGACCTGGGCATCAACGAGGGCACGCTGGGCAACTGGGTCGCCCGCGAGCGGGCCGGCCGGGACGGTGAGCTGTCGGCCGATGACCTGGCCGAGCTCAAGCGGCTGCGCGCGGAGGTCGCCGAGCTGCGGATGGAGCGCGATGTCCTCAAGCGCTCCGTGGTCCTGTGGGTGAAGGAGGCGACGAAGTGAGCGTGGCGGGCTTCATCGCCGACCAGAGGACCTCCCACCGGGTGCCGCACGCGGTCTGCTGCGCGATTCTGGGCATCAGCACCTCCTGGTTCTACAAGTGGCGCGATCGGGCTCCCACGGCCCGGCAGCGGCGCCGGGACGATCTCGACGCCGCAGTCCGTCGGTACTTCGAAGCCTCCGGACGGACCTACGGGTCCCCGCGGGTCCACCTGGACCTGCTCGAGGCGGGTTGGCAGGTCAGCGTGAACACGGTCGCGGACTCGATGCGCCGTCAGGGCCTGGCCGGGCGCAGACGCAGGGGTAACCGCGGCCTGACCCGTCAGGACCGCACGGCGCCGAAGTTCACCGACCTGTTGAGGCGGGATTTCACCGCGGACGGGCCGAACCGGAAATGGTGCGGCGACATGACCGAGATCCCGACGCAGGAGGGCAAGCTCTACCTCGCGACGGTGATCGACCTGTACGCGCGTCGGCTGCTCGCCTCGCCGATGAGCGAGCACCCGGACGCGGTACTGGCCGCCGACGCGATCAAGATCGCCGCTGCGGTGCGCGGTGGCCGGGCGGCGACCGCGGGCGTGATCTTCCACACCGACCGTGGCTCGACCTACACGGCGAACGCGTTCACCGAGCTGTGCAAGGAAAAACTCGGCATCCGCCAGTCGATGGGCCGGGTCGGGTCGTGCTTCGACAACGCCGCCGCCGAGGCGTTCTTCTCCACCCTCGAACACGAGGTCCTGTCCCGACAAGTGTTCACCACCCGGGCCGAAGCCCGCGTCGTGATCGGGGCGTGGTGCACTGACTTCTACAACAACCGCCGCCGACACACCTCGGCAGGCGGGATGCCCCCAGCCACCTACGAGACCCGCACTGACGCCCCGTCAGTTGCATAACTGAACCCTCCACGAAACGAGGGGAGTCCCAGACGGCCTGGTGGAGGTACTGCTCGCGCTGATCCACAAGATCTACTCCCGGGCCGAACGTGCCGCGGAGAAGGAACTGCTGGCCGACCTGCGTCGGGTCCGGGGCAAGACCGGGCTGCTCTACCGGCTGGCCGAGGCAGCGTTGGCGCATCCGGACGAGACCGTTCGTGCCGCGCTGTTCCCGGTGGTCGGTCCGGTCACCTTGGGTGAGCTGGTCGCCGAGGGCCGGGCGAACGAGTCGGCTTTGCGGGCGCGCACCCGGGAGAAGTTGTGCGCCTCCTACTCACACCACTACCGGTCGGTGATCTGGCAACTGCTTGCCGCCTTGGAGTTCCGTTCGTCGGGAACCGGCGGCGACGTGGTGGTCGAGGCGCTGGCGGTGGCACGCGAACACGTCGACCTGAAGCACCGTCACTATCCGACCGAGGCGAAGGTGCCGACCGATGCTGT
>DASXPS010000042.1 GCA_036493475.1 Sporichthyaceae bacterium
CGATCCGGCGGCGGGATGGCACCACCCTGCCGCCGCCCCATGACCAACCCGTCCACCCGTGACAGCGCGGCTGCGGCGTAGCGGGCGAGGGGTGTGCTTCGTGGCCAAGGATGAGCACGTGGAGACCTCACGGGTGGAAGCATTCATCCCTGAAGGAGAGGGGCCGTGTCAACTCCGCTCGAGGGGTTTGATCGTTTTCTTTCTGCTCTTTGTCGTGTTTTGGGCGCGTTCGGTTAAGGCGGCGCTGTCAGGGATCGGCCGGAGGCCGACCGCGTAGCGGCCGAAGGTCCTTGACCGCGCCGCCGCCGGACGCATCATGGTGACGGCGGAGAGGTAGTTGTTCTTGCCTGGTTCGCGCCGGCTGTTGGTGGTTTGGGTCGGTGGTCACCTGTTTCTTTGCCGAGCGGGTTGATCGTGGTGGTGTCCGGACGCGGCGCTCCAGTTGAGGTTCCCCACGTGATGGTCACGCCCCGTGTGGGGGTGGCATTCATCCCTTCGCCGCGCGGTGACGGCATGGTGCGAAACGACCGGTGGGTAGCCCGGGCGGGATCAATCAGTGGGGACGACCACGCCAAAGGAGGGGGTCAGAATGCTCACGACCCGCGCCCGGACCAGGTGACGGTGGCGACGATCATGCCGCCAGCCGACGGATGTGGTGATCGCGCAGCCCGTAGAACACGCACTCGACGAGCTCGCGGGCGGCGGCCACCTTGGCCTGGTTGCGGCCGCGACGTTCGGCCACGGCGTCGCGGAAGGCGCCAAGGCGGGTGTGCGGCCCGACGCGTTGCACGGCCTCGATCGCGGCCCAGCGCACGAGTTTCGAGCCCATCTTTGTGATCCGCCCGCGGTGGATCTTCGTGTCGGACTGGTGGTGCTTCGGGGTCAGGCCGGCCCAGCTGCTCAGTTGCGCTGCCCGGCTGAACCGGCCGATGTCGCCGATCTCGGCGACGAACACCGCGCCCAGGATCGGCCCCACCCCGGGGATCTGCTGGATCGCGCGGTAGCCGGGGTCGGCGCGCAGCCGGGCGGTGACCAACCCGGCGAAGGTGTCGATCTCGAACTCGCAGGCCTCGATCAGCCGCAACGCCGAGTTCACCTTCGCGCGCATCGCCGCCGGCAGGTTGACCCGCTCCAGCCAGTCCCGCCCACTCGGGGCGAAGATGTCGCTGCTGGCCACCGGCACCCCGGCGCCGGCGAGCACCGCGTGTATCTGGCACTTGAGGTTGGTGCGCAACCCGACCAGCTTGGCCCGGTGGCGCACCAGCTCGCGCAGCTCGCGGCACTGCGGTGGAGCAATCCAGGCTTCCGGAAGCCGACCCATCCGCAACAAATCGGCTAGATCCGCAGCGTCACGCTCATCGTTCTTGACCCGACGATAGGCGAACCCCTTGACCCCCAACGGGTGCGCCAGGTGCACCGACGCGCCCAGCTCGGCCAGGGTGTCCGCGGCCCAGTACCACCCGTAGCACGCCTCCAGCACCACTTCCGGGGCGTCCCCGGCACGCGACATCACTCCCCGCAGGTACTCCGGATCGTTGCTGATCCGCGTCGTCTCCAGCAGCTCACCGTCCTCGGTCATCCGTACCAGCACCGACCGGCGCCGATGCAGATCGATTCCCACGAACTGCCGTCCCGCGTACTGTTCGCTCACAGGGCCTCCCTTGTCGTTCGAGTGAGCCAACCCCGAGCTTTCCGGGGACCCACGAGGAGCGGAGGCCCCGCTCCTTCATCGCATCAGCCGGTCAGTTGACCTGCAGTTGAGCCGCCGGTGGCCGGGGCCGCTCGGTGATGTGGGTGTGTCGATCACGGCGTGATCGTCTGGTGTGCGCTTTG
>DASXPS010000043.1 GCA_036493475.1 Sporichthyaceae bacterium
CCCTGCAGGTAGCCCTGCTCATCCCGCTGCTGGCCGGACTCCTCGGGCTGCTCAACTCGCTGCGCATGATGCGCCTCACCGACCCCAAACCCTCCGCGGCAGGGGAAATGACCCTGGGCGGCTGATCCGCCGCCGACCCCGCCCACCTCCAGGTGGGTAGAAACGGACGATGGCGCCCGACGGTTCGCGGCAAACCTTGACCACCCGTTCCGGTCGCGCATTGCGGAGGCGCGCATCATGGTTGATAGGGGCGCCTCCGAGTGCGGAAATTGGAAGATCAGCCGGGAGGCGTTTCATTTCTCTTCCCCCGCAGAGCGTCGCAGGGCCCGCGAGGCAAGCAGGGCTTGCGCGCTCGGGTACGAACGACGACGTTGAACAGCATCTGACCCGAATCCGCGAGTAGTGGCGCGACACGGCGCCTGAAATGACGATAGATGCCCTCTGACCTGGGATGATTCCGGTTACCAGACCACGATCATCCGGGTTGAGAGGACACCTATCGGGTGGACAGACTACGCGATATCCGCCGGTTGCGACGGTTGGTGCGAATCGGCGCGCCGGACCCGACGCTGACCCAGTTCTCGGGGATGGCGGCGGTGACCGAGCTGGTCGACCGACTCGGCATGATCAAGTTGCTGGACGCGGCGATCGGACCGATCAAGACCCGCGGGCGCGGGTTCACCGGTGGTCAGGTGCTGGTCGGGATGGCGGCCGCGCAGTTGGCCGGGGAGGATTTCCTGGTCGGGCTGGACCGCCAGCGGGCCGATGTGGCCGGGCAGCAGCTGGCCCCAGTGCCCGCGCTGGCGTCGACGACCGCAGCCGGGCTGGCACGGCGGTTCACCGACGGGCAGTGGCACGCGGTGGAGACCGGGACCGGGGACATCCACG
Organism: Sporichthyaceae bacterium; assembly: GCA_036493475.1. Lineage (NCBI taxonomy): Bacteria > Bacillati > Actinomycetota > Actinomycetes > Sporichthyales > Sporichthyaceae > Sporichthyaceae bacterium. Next base: position 889 of record DASXPS010000043.1, read on the forward strand.
CCGCGGTGCTGGCCGCGCTGCCCGCGCAGCGGGCCACCGCCCTGTGCGAGCAGGTCACGATCGACTTGGACACCACCGACGTGGAGGTGTACGGGCGGCGCAAGCGTGGGGTGGCCTACAACTACCAGGGCCAGCGGTGCGGGCGGCCGCACGTGGCCACCTGGGCCGAGATGGCCACGACGCTGGCCGCGGACCTGATGGCCGGCAACGACGATCCCCGCCCGCACGCGCCTGAACTGCTGCGCCGAGCGCTTGCGGCGCTGCCCGCGCCGGCCCGGGACGGGCGGGTGCGGCTGCGCGCCGACGCCGGCTACTTCGCCGGACGGCTGGCCCGCGCCGCGCTGCTGTCCGGGGTCCGCTTCGCCATCGGCGCCAAGCGCATCGCCCCGCTGTGGCGGATCCTCGACGGGGTCGGCGCGGACGCGTGGACCGACGCGATCGACATGGACCGCGCACAAGTCGCGGTGGCCGCCTACTGCCCGGACTGGTGGCCCACGGCCACCCGGCTGCTGATCCGCCGGGTCCGCCTCGACCCGGCCGCCGGACAGATCTCGGCCGACCCGCGGTCGCGGCGCCGCCGCACCCTGCACCCCGACCAACGCGCCCTGCCACTCGACGAGCTCGCCGACGCCGACGCCTTGTACGGCTACTCGTTCATCGTGACCGACCTCGACGTGTCCACTGCGGACAAAGCGGCTGGGGTGGAGCACTGGTATCGGCACCGAACCCAGGTCGAGAACATCTTCCGCGATGCCAAGCTCGGAGCGGCGCTTCGCCATCTCCCCTCGGGATATCCGCAAGTCAACACCGCGTGGATGTGGGGTGCGCTGCTCGCGGCCAGCATCGCGGGCTGGCTGCATCAGCTCACCGCCACCCCAGGACCCGGCGCGCGACTGATCGGGCACGGCCTCCGCGGCGGCCAAGCCATGATCGCCACCCTGCGGCACCGATTGATCCGTGTCCCGGCCAGGCTGATCCGCCACGCCGGCGGGCTCACCCTGCGCCCACCACCGGGACATCACCTGCTCAACGAGGTCCTCGCTCGCATCCGCGCACTCCCCGCAACGTCCTGACCAGGCCGACCGGCCCCGAACATCCCGGAACCCCGCTCGCCCGAGGCGTCATTCGGGCCTTCGTCCTGCCCGAACCCGAAATACACCCAGGAAAGATCCACAAATCCAGCCGTAGATCAACTCACCTGCTACTCGCCGAATCGGGTCAGAGGATGGGCGGCCTACAACCGGGGTGCGGTGTCGTCCAAGGTGTTCCACACGCTGGACTACCAGATGTGGAAACTCACCTACAAATGGGCGACATGGCGCCACAACAACAAGCCGAAGCCGTGGATCGTCGACCGCTACTTCGGCAAGCGCAACAAGTTCAGGAACGACCGATGGGTGTTCGGTGACCCCGACAACAACACCTACCTGGTCAAGTTCTCCTGGACCGACATCGTCCGACACGTCATGGTCACCGGCGCGGCCTCACCCGACGACCCCGCCCTGACCGACTACTGGGCCAAACGACGAAACAAGGTCAAGCCCCCGCTGGACAACGACACGCTGCGCCTGCTCACCAGGCAGGAGGCACGCGGTCCGCTCTGCGGGGACCACCTACTCGCCGCCGATCAGCCACCACCGTCCCCGCACGACTGGGAGC